>JBIKUM010000006.1:0-20681 GCA_044347585.1 Terrimicrobiaceae bacterium | reverse complement strand
AGGAGGACATCTGAGAGCCCGCCCTCTACCCAGCGCTCGAAGAGGTTGTAGCGGGGCTGGTGGATAATGAGCGGAACGCCGGCGGATGCGAGAAGTTCAGCGGCGCGGCGGGTCATGTCGGCGGGATAGTTTGAAACGCCGGCGTAGAGTGCCTTGCCCGAGCGCACAGCTTGCACGAGGGCACTGACAGTCTCTTCGAGTGGAGTTTCCGTGTCAGGACGGTGGCTGTAGAAAATATCCACATAATCGAGCCCGAGGCGCTTGAGACTTTGGTCCAGGCTGGCGAGCAGCGATTTCCGGGAACCCCACTCTCCGTGTGGCCCAGGCCACATGCGGTAACCCGCCTTGGTCGAGACAACGAGCTCATCGCGGTGTGCGCGCAGGTCGTTTTTTAAAATTTGTCCGAATGTCTCCTCGGCACTGCCGGGCACGGGGCCGTAGTTATTCGCGAGATCGAAGTGGGTGATGCCGAGATCGAACGAACCGAGGATCATTTCCTGGCAATTTTCATACACATCGACACTGCCGAAGTTATGCCAGAGGCCGAGCGAGATTGAAGGCAGGAGGAGGCCGCTTCGTCCACAGCGGCGGTAGGCCATGCGGTCGTATCGTGTGGCGGAGGGGATGTGGGACATCAAAGGGTTTTCTCAAAAAGACCCCACTCGCGGTCGGGCTCGCCACCGACGATTTGGCATACATCGATGATTTCGGCGTTGGTATCTTCGAGCCAGCCGAGTATAGCGTGAGTGTGGTGTTTTTTGGCTTCGCTGAATTGCTCATGCACGAGCCAGGCGTGGAGGCCCTTGTCACGAAATTCCGGAACAACGCCGAGCACAGTCTGGCGGCAGGTTTTGATCTTCCGGGTTTTCATCAGGAAAAAAATATGGAGCAACCGCAGCCAGTGCGGGGTGTTTTTAGCAGCAGCGAGAATTTCGTTGAAGTTCGGCAGGGTGATGGCCACGCCGGCGTCACGACCTTGGGATTCACCGATGAGGAGAAGACGCGGATCGGCGATGGCACGGATATCCTCCGCCGAGTCGAGCAAGTCCTCCATGCCGATGGGAACGAATCCCCAGTTCCTCTCGAGTGTGGCATTGTAAACTTCGCGAACGATTTTGAGTTCCTCGTCGAGCCGCTTGAGTTGGAACGGGCGGGTCGTGAGATTGGCGCGTTTTTTCAGGCGCTCCACGATGCGAGTAAACCTCTCCGGAGGATTGAGCTGGTGGAGAGGGAGACTGAGCACATAGAGGGTGCGGACTTTTTTGAAGCCCAGATCCTCGAGCAGGGCGGCGTAGTATGAGGGATTCCAAGGCAAGCCGATGACGGGCTGCTTTTCGAAGCCGTTCAGGAGAACCCCGCAGTCGTCATTGATGCTGGGATTGTAAGGTCCGCGCAAGGTGTCGAGGCCCGCTTCGCGGAGAACCTCGGCGGCCTTCTCAAAAAGCGCGCGGGCCACAGCAGGTTCGTTCACACAGTCAAAAAAACCAAAGAAGCCGACCTTGTCTTTGTGGTATTCGTTATGCGAGCGGTTCACGACCGCCGCGATGCGGCCTATGGGTCGTCCATCACGCTCGGCGATGAACGCTGTAATGGTGCCGTGGCGACGCTGGAATGTGGAATTCGGCGCGAGAAACTTTGCGACGCTACCGGGAAACGGCGGCACGAAGGCCTGATCCGTTTTGTGAATGCTCTCCGCCGTTCTCTCGAACCGCATCCTCTGCGACGGCGTCTGGCAAACGGAAATCGAAAACATTTTTACGGCGTCCTGGATTGGCATAGGCAGGGTCATCAAAGGTTCCCAATTCGCGGGCGAGTTTCTCAAAAATTTCCAACACGCGATCAAGGTCTTCATCCGTGTGTGTGGCCATGAAGCTGGTGCGAACGATGGCTTCACCATAACGCACGGCGGGATAGATGGCTGGGGTGGCGAATATTCCCTCCTCAAAAAGACGCTGGGTGAAGACAAAAGCCTTCGCCTCACTGCCGATGAGAATAGGCACAATCGGCGTTTTAGTTTCGCCGATATTAAACCCGATGCGCTTAAAGCCCTCATGCATCTTGCGGGTGTTCCGCCAAAGTTGTTCGATGCGCCACTCCTCCTCTTGCATGAGTTCCAGAGCCTTTTTCACGCCGCCAACGACGGCCGGGGCAAGAGCAGCTGTAAAAATCAAACACCGGGCGCGGTGCTTCAGATACTCGACCATCTGGCCATTTCCAGCGATGAAGCCGCCCATGGAGCCAAGCGATTTGGAAAAAGTGCCCATGGTGATGTCCACCTGATCCTGAACACCGAAATGATCCACTGTGCCGCGACCTTGGCGGCCCAGCACGCCGAGCGAGTGGGCTTCGTCCACATAGACAAAGGCGCCGTTGCGCTTCGAAGCAGGAATGATCTCGGGAAGGTTGGCTATGTCGCCCGACATGCTGAAGACACCGTCGAGAATGACGAGGCGACCGGACTCTTCGGGCAGGCGCTTGAGGCGGTTTTCCAAGGATGTGGCGGAGTTGTGCCGAAATGGAATCAACTTCGCAGGCGCAAACTGGCAACCATCGATGATGCTCGCATGGTTCTCGCGGTCGCAGAGGATGGAGTCCCCCTCCTCAGTGAGCGCGATCAGAGCTCCTTGGTTGGCAAAAAATCCGGTGGAAAAGAGAATGGCGTCCTCGCAGCCGAGAAAATCGGCAATGGCCTCCTCAAGCTCCACATGAAGCTTGATCGTGCCATTCAAGAGCCGGGAACCGGTGCAACCGGCACCATACCGCCGGGTCGCCTCGCAGGCCGCCTCCACCACGCGCGGGTCTTGGGCCAAGCCGAGGTAATTGTTCGACCCGATCATGATTTTTCGCTGGCCGTCACAGATCACATAATTACCGTGCGGCTCCTCGATTGATCGGAAGTATGGATAAAACCCTTGGGCACGCGCATCGGCGCTATCCCTGTATTCCCTGCATTTTTGAAAGAGATCTCTCGGTCCGTTAGCCATCAATTTATTGGGCAAGATTTGCACCTGCTCATGAGAAGTAAATCCTTTTTCAAGCATCTCCGCCGCAGGTGAGGTGTATTGATAATACGGCCAAAGCCGATCCCAAGATGCACAAAGATTCAGCCCTACTGAAGTTGGTAGGTTCTCCCCGGCTCGGGAACAATCACCTCGGTGCCGCCAAGTTCGCGGAAGATCGCGAGTTGAAACCAATCCAGCGCGGGACGGTCGCCATGGACGAGGATGATTTTTGAAGGCCGCAGGAGCGTGGCGTAGTTTCTCATCATCTCCCGGTTTGTATGGGCGCTGAAGCTGAACTCGCGCACATCGCACTTGAGCGGAATGGCGGGATGGTCCTTGTCGAGCATGATCTCATCCCCTGGCGAGGCCTTGCGAATGCGAGCCGAGGGTGAATCAGGGTCGGAATAGCCGACGAAGAACAAATGCTGCGAGGCATCGCCAAGGATTTTGCGGGCGAAAATATTCGAAAGCGTGTGCTCGGTCATCATCCCGCTCGAGAGGGCATAGATCGCGCGCTTGCGGGGTTGGACATTTTGAATTTCCCGCCCCGAGAGGACATAGGGCGCCATTTCCTGCAGCAGTTGAAGCTCGGGATGGTTTCGAACCGAAGTCGCTGCCATGGCATCGTAGGCGGTCGTGACTTTGACGCTCAATCCACCGATGTAGATCGGGATGTTGCCGATTTCCCCGCGCAGGCGCATTTGCCAAAGCAGGGCCAAAACCTCCTGTGTCTTGCCCAGAGCGAAAACAGGAATCGTCACGGTGCCGCCATCGGCGATTGCCTGTCGCACAGCATTCGAGAAACGCTCCTCCTCGTTGGCACGGGAAAAACCAACCGGCGTCGGCGAGTCTCCACGGGTGGTTTCCATGAGCAGGTAATCAACCCCCTCCTCGGGAAAATCCGCGCCCGTCATGATCGTCTGCTTCTCGAAATTCACGTCCCCCGTGTAGAAGAGGGATTTTCCGCCATGGCGGATGAGAACACCCGCCGAGCCGAGAATGTGGCCTGCGTGGTAGAACTCGAAAGTGACCTCGTTATCGTCGTCGCAGAGGTCGCCCGCCAGGTTGCGGCGCTCGCGCAGGCGGCAACGAACCCACGCCTGCTGGCAAAAATCCACACCCCGGTGGGTGTAGAGCGGATACTCCATGAGTTTCAGCTCCTCGCGCTGGCGGGTCATGACATTCACGGAATTGTGCAGCATGATGTCGGCTATATTTGCCGTGCCCTCGGTCATGAAAACCGGGGACTGAGGCTGCCGCCGGGTCAAGACCGGCAGAGAGCCAATGTGGTCTTGGTGCGCGTGGGTTATGATAATGGCATCGACGATCCCTTCTGGAACGGTTGCCAGATGCGGCGTTGATCCCAGCCCATCGACCTTCGGATCCGCCCCCGCATCAAGAATGATATTTTTGCCCCCGACACGCAGCCAGTAACAATTTGAGCCGATCCCGAGGTGGCGGGTGAGGTTGACGAAATCCATGTGGAGCGAAGGTGGGTGAGGAATGGCGGTTCCTCAATGTTTAAATCCGGCCGCCAAAACAAAAGCGGAACGGGGATTACATCCGCCCCTCATCCGCATCGATGTAATGGAACATCGTTTGGATATCTTCGCGGTTTTCGAATCCGCTCTCTTTTTTGCGACCGGCAAGTCGCTCACTGAGTTCATCGCTCCAACCGCGCTTCACCATGAAGCTATTCCAAATCTCGATTTGCTCCTCTGTGGGGCGCGTGCCTTTTTGGAAGCACCACTCGAGCACCTCGTCATCGGTTCCACCCGCAAGCGCGCGATTTTTCAGATCCGAGTAATCCACGGCGAGAAAAGTTGTGATGCGTTCATCGAAGCCTTGGCCGAGATTTGCATGGAGATCGGGATGCAATTCCCCGGCGGCCATGAGGCGGATTTTATCCACCATGCGTCCGAAGTAGACGATTCCACCGATTTGTTCCTTGGGCGAGCGCGGGTATTTCATCGGCCCATGCTGTCAGTGCTCCGAGAGGCATGAAAGGCTGAAAAACAAGACCCTGATAAAAGTTGAAGCCCGTCGCAACGAATGCTGCAACGGGCTTCTGTTCCCCCCAGAACAGAATCAACATAACACTCGAGTCCGGAACTGCAACAACTTTTTTAATTTTTTTTGTGACCCGCAAGGACTGGTCTTTTCAAGAGAAGCGAATCACTCCGCGCGGCGCGCCCAGCGGAGTTTGGCTGATGTGGCGCGGGGGTTGGTTCGGCACTCGTCGGACGAGGCTCGCGTGACCTCATCGGCGATGGAACTGTAAATCCCCTCTCGGAACCCAGCTTGGAATGCCTTTTTGACCCGACGATCCTCGCCAGAGTGGAAGGTCAGGATGGCCACACGCCCGCCAGGATTCATGCAGGCGGGCAAGGCACGCAAGAGAGCATCCAAGGCACTGAACTCTTCGTTTACGGCAATTCGCACGGCTTGAAAAACACGCCGGATCGCTTTCTCCACGAGTTCGGCAGGCCGGTGCGGCAGAGCGCTTCGGATCGCGTCGGCCAAGTCTGTCGTGGTTTCGAGGCATTTGCCCGCAAGGCCCGCTGCGAGGGTGGCAGCATCCGGTTCATCGGCATTTTCAACCAATGCCTCCTCCAGCGCGGACGGATTTATTTTCGAGAGCCATTGTGCGGCGGACACACCCCGCGAGGGATTCATCCTCATATCGAGAGGTCCAGCGGATTTCCAAGTGAAGCCCCTTGCGGGATTGTCCAACTGCATCGAGGAAACTCCCAGATCAGCCAGGATCACATCCGCTCCCGAAAAACCCGACGCTGCAAGGGCGGCATGGAGTCCGGCGAAATTCGATTTTCTTGCGGTGAACACCTCGCCACCGAACCCCTCGGCACGCAGAGCGGCTTCCGTTTTAGGCAACTCCAGCGGGTCGGCATCGAGTCCGAGGACATGCCCACCGGGAACCACACGCCCAAGAAGACGGCGTGTATGCCCTCCAAATCCCAGTGTGCAATCGACAGCAGTGTCGCCGGGACGAGGATCAAGGACCTCGAGGATTTCCTCGACCATGATTGGCACATGGCTACCAGCCGGCGTCTTGCCTGAAGCGAGCACACGGGCAAGTGTCTCGGGATTTCCTGAGAGTTCCTTATATTTTTGATCAAACCGTCGCGGGTATTTGCCCGAATAGCGTGGTCGGCGGCGGTGCGGCGTCTCTTCGCTCAAAGCTCGTTGTATTTTTTATTGGAGCCCCGCGCCTTGGAAACGGCATACCGCTCCTCGTTCCGAGCCAACTTCGCCCGCATCGCGGCAGCGAGATCGACTTCACAATTGGCCGCCATCTCAAAAAGCAAAATCGCCACATCGGCCATCTCGGATTCGATTTCGGCACGCCGTGTGGCGACGCGCTCGAGCGATTGCTCCGCATCCTGCCAGACGAAGTGCTGCAAAAGCTCACCGGCTTCCGCAGCGATAGCCACCGCCATTTCCTTCGGATTGTGAAATTGGGCCCAGTCCCGCGCATCGCGGAAGGCGCAGATTTCCGCAGTGAGTTCCTTGATACTGTCGCTCATGCCAGCATGTTATCTACGGAAATGTGGAAATCGGCAACCGTGCCAGTCGAAAAAAATCGGGCCGGAGAGATTTGAACTCTCGACCTCTTGAACCCCATTCAAGCGCTCTACCAAGCTGAGCCACGGCCCGATTTGAAAGGCTGTTAATGTGATCCGCCACGCGGGGCTTTTCAAGAAAGAATATCAACCCGGCGGGCGGGGCTTGATACGGCGGCGGGGCAGGAGTTATGCCATTCGGATGTTCCTGCGCGCGCTGAGAGCCCGTTTACCTGAAATCGCCATCCTTGCCGTGGCGATCTTCCTTCGCTGCTGGCTGATTGAAATCAAGCCACCGCATTTTGATGAAGGCATCAATGGATGGTTTGCAGATCAGATGACGGCAAATGGTTACTACCGCTACGATCCGACGAACTACCACGGTCCACTGCATTTTTACGCGGTGTTCCTTTCGCAGACGCTCTTTGGCCGGGAGGTCTGGGCGCTGCGACTGCCGGCGTTGATTGCGAGCATTCTGGCAGTGTGGGCGATGCTGCGTTTCCGGGAGTTTTTTGGTCTGGGCGTCTCGCGCCTTGCAGCCCTGGCGATGGCCGTCTCGCCGGCTTTTATTTTCTATGGGAGGTATTCGATTCACGAGTCGTGGCAGGTTCTTTTTTCAATCCTGCTCCTCCACGGCGTGCTGGGCCTCTGGCAAACGGGAACGCGTCGACACCTGTTCACCTTGGCTACAGGCGTGGCGGGAATGATTCTGACAAAGGAAACCTATGTGCTGCACATCGGCTGCATGGCGATCGCCGCGCTGTGTCTTTGGATTTATCAAATGTTGGTGCCTTCGCGCCCGATGTGGCCGGTGGCGCGCCAGCAATGGACGCGCGACGACGCGGTGCTTGCCGGCGGGGTAGCCGCGCTGGTGATTGTCTTTTTTTATTCCGGCACCTTCCGGGACTTCCGCCAACTGAGCGGGCTCTATGAGACATTCCGCGCGTGGGTTTCGACCGGGATCGAGTCCGGCGGGCATGAAAAGACCGCCTACGATCTTGTCGGGCCACTGAATTGGTATTGGGTCTATCTCATGGCTCGCTACGAGTGGCCCGCGCTGGCGGGGTTGCTCGCCTGCCTGAGGTATCTGTGGCCCTCGGATGCCCGCTACCGCTACACCGCGATCATGGCGGGGGGTGTGCTGCTCGCGTATTCAATCATCCCCTACAAAACCCCTTGGTGCGTGGTTTCGATGCTTTGGCCGTTTTATCTCACGCTTGGCGGAGTCTTGCGCGAGTGGGCGGGGCGGGTGGCGAGAGACCGCGTGTGGCTGGTTGCCGCGCCGCTGCTGGCCGCATCGCTCTACATGACGATCCAGCTGAATTTTTTCCGCTTCACGGATGACAGCGAGCCGTATGTCTATGTCCAAACCTACAAGGATATCGAGCGTCTCACCAAACCTGTGCTAAAGCTGGCGAAGAGCGAGCCCGATGGATTTCAACTCGAGGGGGTCATCATGCTCGACAGCTACTATCCCCTCCCCTGGATTTTTGGGGATTTCACTCGGGTTGGGTATTTTAAAAAGGATTCCCCGCCGACGAGGTGGGATGCAGATTTCGTGGTTATAGAGGCTGCCAATGCAACGCAAGCGGAGGAGAAATTCACGGACTCCTACTATAAATTCCCCTTCCGGCTCCGCAGCGGTCAGGAGGAATGCGTAGCCTACCTCTCGGCACGGAAGTTCAAAGAGATTCTCGGCGGAGAACCGGACTTTATCCCATCAACAGGAGCCGGGCGGTGAGTGGCGACAGGATCGCGGCGGGAATCATCAGCGCCGCCGGAGCGAGTGTGGTCAGCGGCATCTGTCTCGCGTTTGCCTTCAAGGGTCTCAATTCCCATCTGGCCTTGACGGCATTGATGATCGGCCTTGCAGCCGGAATCTGGGTCTTTTGTAAAACCCGCCAAAACGAGGCACCTCGCGCAAGCGCGTGGGATGTTTTGCTGTTCGCCCTCTTCGCCATCGCCTCGCTGCGGGCATTTTTGTGGCTGTTTTATCCTGTGGGTGACGAGTGGCGGATTCTCTCGCCCTACAATCTGGGAGACATCTCGCTGCACCTGCAATTCATCCGCTACTTTGCGGGAGGCGTGGATTTCTGGCCGGCGAGTCCGATTCTGATAGGCGTGCCATTGAGCTATCCGCTGGGCGCGGATTTGTGGAACAGCCTGCTGCTCCTCGTCGGCGTGCCGGTGGAGCGGGGGCTTGTTTGGACGGGGCTCGCGGGCGCGGGCCTGACCGCTTGGGCTCTCTGGCGCTGGGGTGGAGCGTTTGGGATGGCTGCTTTGCTTTTTAATGGAGGACTCGCCGGTTTTGCGATTCTTCATACCGGTGAACTCCGGGACTTCCAGTCGGAGTTGGCTTGGAAAAATTTTTTCCTGACGATGCTGGTGACGCAACGCGGACTGCTCTACGCGCTGCCCTGCGGACTTCTGCTCCTGCGCGCATGGAGGGATGACTTTTTTCGCGAGGGATCGGGCCTGCCCCGGAGCGTGCAATTTTTTCTGTATGCCACGATGCCGTTCTTCAGCGTCCACGCGTTCCTCTTCCTGAGCTTCGCGCTGGCGGCGATTTTTGTTTTCACACGCCAGGGACGCCTTCGCTTGATCCTGTTTGTGGCACTCGCCGTCATACCGGCAACAACAGCGGTGTGGCTGGTGACCGGAGGCTTTTCCGCAGCGTCAGGTTTGCGCTGGCTGCCAGGCTGGATGCAGGGGGACGGGGGATGGAAATTCTGGGCTATGAATTTTGGTATCAGCCTTCCCCTGCTCATTTGGCTTTTTGCAAAATGCGCGCTGCGCGGCGATCCGGAGTCGCGTGCGTTCGTCATGTTGTCACTCGCTGTTTTTCTCCTTTGCTTCCTGGTGTCCTTCGCGCCTTGGGAATGGGATAACACGAAACTCCTCATCTGGGCCTGGCTTGTTGCGGCGCCGTTTCTATGGTCCCGCGTTGTCGAGCCTCTTGCACCGGTCCTGCGCGCCTCCATCTGTGTGGCACTCTTCTTCTCCGGCGCGGTCTCGCTCATGGCCGGCCTCGATGGACGGCACGGCTATGAACTGGCGAAACGGTCAGAGCTGGCCGCTGCCAGCAAAGCCCTGCGGGATGTTCCGGCAGGAACTCGCATCGCGGTGGATCCTCAATACAACCATCCGGTGATCCTGCTCGGTTATCCCGTGGTCTGCGGATATGACGGCCACCTCTGGAGCCATGGGCTGCGTTATCAGGAACCACTCGCCAAGCTACGCGCCGTGCTCCGTCAGGAAACGCGATGGAGGGCAAAGGCCAAGGAACTCGGCGCAGAGTGGATTTATTTCCGTGGACAATCTCCAGTGCTCGAGAGCGTGGAGGACAGCCGACAGGATGACTAAGACGGAATCGAACGCCAGAGCATGAAAATGATCGTGGCGAGGATCAGGCAAAGGCCGAGAAATTTGATGCGGGCGCTGTTGAATTCGCGGGCGGGAAGTTTCTTGAGTTTGCGAGCCGGTTGGTAACTACTGCGGCCGGCTCGGGCACCGCCGAGTGAGATCGCGGGAGCGGCCATGGCGGCGCGCATTTTAACCATCTCGCGGTTGCGTGCCTTGTTTTCCTCGATTTTCTTGGGATAAGCTTGGAGCTCTTTTTCTAACTGCTCCATGCGGCGCTTGGTGACTTCCTGCTCCTTGGAGAGGCGTTGCTCCTCGGCCGTGAGTTTTGTTGAGGTATTGGGCTTTCTCAATCGCATGGATTACTTCGCGGTAGTGGCTGACCAGATGTAAACGAGAAGGAAGACAACAGCGATGATCTGGATCGGGAGAGTGAAAGCAAATCCGCTGCGTAACCAGTAGCCAAAAGAGCGATCCTCCTCCACCGGATAATCACCTTCCATCATGGATGCGGGAGTGATCTCGGACGATGTGTCGACCGAAAGCTTGGCCTGAGACTTAATGTATTCGGCACGGGCGTCCTCGACAGAGCTGAGCGCCTTGCTCAACTCGCGGGGCAAATCCTGCGGGCTCCACGAGCGGGCGTTGATGTCCTCAAGTTCGCGCAGATGCTGATTGAACGAGGCGTAGATGGTGTGCATCTGCTCGACCCGTTTTTGCGATTCTTCGGTCTCGCGCTGAACGACCACCAAGGCGCGTGTGAGTTTGTCGAGCATGTCCGCTCGGCCTTGTTCCAGGCTGTCCTGCCTTCTCTTGAGTTCTTCGAGACGGGACTTTTCGCGTTCGATTTCCTCCTGCTTTTGTTTGAGGCTCTCGAGTTCGGCCCTGACCTGTTGGACTTTGTCGCCGAGTTCGCCGTCCTCTTCATTTGTCAGATTCAGATACGGGCTTTGATCTTTTGAGGAGTAATCAGCAGGCATACGATTGCGAGGAGCAATAGCTTGCGATTGGAGGAAACTCCAGATTTTTTACTGCGGTTTTTTTTCGCCGCCCGGGGCAAAAATGCGGAGCCATCCGCCAGATTCACGCAAAAATCCGAGAGTGAAATGCGAGGCACTGTCACCTCCGTCATGGGCGCGAAGGGATCGCTTCAAATGCTCCTCGCTCCAAGCTCCGCTCCTCACCTTACCGGAAGAGCCGACCACCTGCCCGAAAGCCATCGTTGCTTTGGCGTATTCCGCATCCCCCACGCGGGCGGCTTCAAGAGTCTTCGGGTTGTAGAGACAAATCCACCAGGCCCCGTAGGCATCGGGCGCGGAGGCAGGCGTAATGCGAATCCGGAAGTCACCCGCACTTTTTTCCCCACCAGTGAAGGGGATCGAATAAATAGCTCCAACCTCCGACCTCGAAGACAAAAAACCAGCCATGAAACTGCGAATGGTGCGCCGCATTTTATCATTCGAAGCGAGCTTCCCGTAGACTCCAAACTCGATGGCCGCCGGGTCATCGGGATTCCCATAAACATTCATCTCGATGTAGTCGTTAATGCGAAACGAGAGGTAGGGAACATTTTTCAAGTAGCCGTTATCGATGTGCGTCGCGGGAATTTGCCTGAGGCTCTTGATGGCATCGTTGTTGCGGATGTCATTGACCATGACGCGCCACGAAGGCAGGTCGCCATTTTGTTCAACCTCGACGAACTCCATACCCACATCGACCCCGTCAAAAATGCGAACGATCCCGGATTTGGGAAATTCTGAAATGCCATACCGCTGCTGCAAAAAGACCGCGTCGGCCGTGTTTTTAACAATCACTCCGCGCTGCCTAGATTCATCCTTGAGCAAAATGGAATCCGGTTCCGCATAGCCTTCGTGCTGCCCATGCAAAAAGACCGGCGCAAGAGAGAGAAGGAAAACTGCACTCCATTTCAAAGTTGATGACAACATGGCCGCAAACTATAAGCCTTCGCCAATGACACTCAATACGATTCGCGCTCTGTTCGCGCTCCTCCCCTGCTTGGCGCTTGCGGGTTGCGTGATGCCCCCGAAGCCCTACAAAAAAACGGCCGCATCCGTTGAATCCACCCCATTGAAAACCGGAAAGTTCTGGTGGGGAACCTCCACAGCAAGCTTCCAAAATGAAGACCGGGGCGAATCACCCGACTCGCCCAACTATTTCAAGACCGACTGGGACATCTTCGCCGAGGAGGGCAACATCCCCCCGCGCGGCGAGGAAGCCACATTCTCCTGGTCGCGTTTTGACAAGGATCTCGCCGCACTGAAAAAACTTGGAGTGAACCACTATCGCTTCGGCATCGAGTGGGGCCGCGTGGAGCCGCAGCCAGGGGTCTTCAATGAAAAGGCGATTCGCCAATACGCTGAAATGGCCCGCAAACTCAAAGCCGCAGGCATCGAGCCGGTCGTCACCCTCTGGCATTTTACCTTCCCCGATTGGCTCTACGACTCGAAGAAAAAATCCCAATCCGGCTTTCTCCATCCCGATGTGGAGTCCCGCTGGAAGGAATATGTGACCCGCATGGTGCAGGCGCTCTCGCCGAGTGTGAAGGTGTGGGTTCCGCAGAACGAGCCGAACGGGGCGCTTTACATTGGTTATTTCGGTGGCCACTGGCCTCCCGGGTTGCTCGTCACTCCCGGTGCCCTCAAAAAGGCCACGACCGTCTCGGTGGAGATGTTCCGCGAGGCCGCAGGCATCATCAAAAAACAAAACCCGAAAGCCCTCGTCATGGGCATTTACTCGCTTCCGAATTGGACGAGCGCATTCGGCCAGGATCCGACCTTTGCCGTCTACAACATGATGCAGCACCAGAATTACGACCACCTCGACCGAGTGGCCGACACCATGGATTTGGTCGGCGTGAACTACTACTACTCGCAAGTCGCTTCCGCCCGTAGATTCATCTTGCGGCCCAAAGGCGAGCAAAGCTCCCACTACACCCAGAACGGCTGGCTCATCGATCCAGAGGGCCTCCACGCCGTGCTCATGACCGTTTCCAAACGCTACGGCAAACCAATCGTCATCTCGGAAAATGGCATCGGCACCCAGAGCGAGCAGAAAAAAATCCGCTACTTCCGCGAGCATGTGAACCAGATGCGCCGCGCGATGGAGGACGGAGTCGACATACGCGGTTACTTCCCTTGGACGCTCACAGACAACTACGAGTGGGCCGAGGGCTATGCCGCGAATTTCGGTCTCACCAGTTTCAATAAAAAAGAGATGAAGCTCGAACTGGAACCCGCCGGAAGGTGGTTCCGAAACTTCATCCAAGCCAATCCCGAACCCTGATCCCGCACATGCCCACCCTTCTCGAATGCCAACTCCCAGGAATCCCAAAACTGCGCAGCGGCAAGGTGCGCGAAGTTTTTGACCTCGGCGAAAACCTTCTCGTCGTCGCCACAGACCGCATCTCCGCCTTCGACTGCATCCTGCCGACCGGCATTCCGCGCAAGGGCGAGGTGCTCACGCAGATGACCCTCTTCTGGTATGGCGTGCTGGACTTCGTGCCGAACCATTTCATCACAGCCCGCTTCGAGGCCTATCCCGAGATTTTGCAACCCTTCGAAGAGCAACTGCGCGGGCGGTCCATGATTGTTAAAAAAGCGAGCCCGTTGCCGGTGGAATGCGTCGCGCGCGGCTACATCTCCGGCTCGGCTTGGAAAGAATACACCGCGACCGGCAAAGCCTGCGGCTTCGACCTTCCCGTCGGCCTCCTGCAGTCCTCGCGCCTACCGGAAACCCTCTTCACACCCGCCACCAAAGCCGAGACCGGGCATGATGAAAACATCACCTGGAACCAATGCCGCTCGGTCCTCGGCGACGAACTCGCCCTCCAAGTGAGGCGGCACACTATCGAACTCTACGAGCACGGCTGTGCCCATGCTGCCAAGGCGGGACTCCTCATCGCAGATACAAAATTCGAATTCGGCATCGCCAATGGCGAACTCATCCTCATCGACGAATGCCTCACGCCCGACTCCTCCCGCTTCTGGCCTGCGGATGCCTGGAAACCCGGCACCAATCCGCCCAGCTACGACAAGCAATTCGTGCGGGATTATCTGGAGACCCTCGATTGGGACAAAACACCTCCCGCCCCTTCCCTGCCGGAAGATGTTGTTCGTAAGACCTCCGAAAAATACATAGAGGCTTACGAAAAGCTCAGCGGCCTCAAACTGCCAGCGGCCTGAGCCGCAGTTTTCATGGAAGTCCTCAAAACGCTCGCCGTAGCCCTGAGCTTGGGAACGCTGGCGGGTGTGAATCTTTACCTCACCGTGCTGGTGACGGGACTCGCCCTGCATTTTGACTGGGTCACGCTCCCCTCGCCGCTCGCCGGGTTGGAAGTGTTGGGACATCCAACGATCCTCTGTATCGCAGGGGCGCTCTATGCCATCGAGTTCTGCGCCGACAAGATTCCTTGGGTCGATACGGCGTGGGATGTCATACACACGCTCATCCGCCCCATCGGCGCGGCCGCGCTCGCCGTCGCCGCGATGGGAGAAGCGCACCCCGCCTTTGAGGTCGTGGCAGGCCTGCTCGCCGGTGGCATGGCCTTTTCATCCCATACCGCGAAAGCCGGAACCCGCCTGGCCGCCAACACCTCGCCCGAGCCATTCACAAATATCGCCCTCAGCCTTGTGGAGGACGGACTCGTTCTCGGCGGCCTCGGTTTGCTGGCTTGGAGTCCCATTGTCGCCTTGGTCTTGGTGGTCATCATCTGCGCCACGATTCTCATTTTTTTACCAAGACTCCTCCGGAATATTTTTCAAAGCCTACGGGTGCTTCTCAAAAAAGCGCGCTCCCATTTCGGGTGAAAACGGCAGTTTGCCAGAGGAGCTCCGCGATGTAGTTTGAAACCCTATGAAAAAAGCCCTTCTCATCCTCCTTGCAGCCACAGCGTGGGTCCACGCCGAAGCGGAAATCGGCAAACCTGCTCCCTCATTCACTCTACCGACCTGTGAATCCAAGTCCGTGTCCCTCTCCGACTTCAAAGGCAAAGTCGTCGTCCTCGAGTGGACAAACTATGCATGTCCTTTCGTCGTGAAGCACTACGGCTCCGGCAACATGCAAAAACTCCAAGCGGATGCCGCCGCAAAAGGCGTCGTGTGGCTCTCGATCTGCTCGTCCGCACCAGGAAAGCAAGGCCACGCCACACCTGCCGATGCCATCAAAGCCTGCAAAGAAAGAAACTCCGCTGCTACCGCTTTCCTCATCGACGAGTCAGGCGCGACCGGCCGCGCCTACGGCGCGAAGCGCACACCCGAGATGTATGTCATCAATGCCGATGGCATCCTCGTTTACCAGGGGGCGATTGATGACAAAAAATCCGCCGATCCCGGGGACATCGCCAAAGCAAAGAACTTCGTCTCCGCAGCCATCGATGAAACATTGGCAGGCAAACCCGTCAGCACGCCCAAAACCGAGGCCTACGGCTGCTCGATCAAATACGGCAACTGAGCCAGACCGCCGAACGGGCGGGGTGTTATGAATTCCCAAACCATGCCGCGCTGGATTTTGTTGGCCTTTTTTTCCTGTCTGGCTGCTGGTTTTTCCGCTCCCGAAGCGGATATCCAGCAAAGCACCAAAGGAAACGCCACCACAGTTTCGCCAACTCCGACGCCGCCACCGACTCCCGACGAAGAGGAGGAACAGGAAATCCGCAGGAATCATCAGTTTCTCGGCCAACCCGCGAGACCAATTGCTCCCGCCCAAACGAGAATGTTCTTTGGCCAAGAAGTTCCCGTAGCCACACAATACGCCGCACCACGCATCACTCCACAGGCTGATGGCGGCTATGTCATCCAACCAGCCACTCCAACCGCCTTTGAAACACGCCGCACCGGCATGACAACCGACGGCGCGGGATTCGAGCAAACAGAGATCGAGGGCTTCATAAACTACGGATCGCCAATCCGCACGGCAGTGCCCGTCTACAACGAAAAGGGCGAAGTAATCGGCACCACAATCCAAGAACACCCCAACCCTATCCTGCAACCGGTGTTCAGAACCATCCGCAAGGAGTAACCCCATTTTTCAGCCACGAAGCGACGTTGCCGCGCAAGTCGGACCCCGGCGGCGCGGGGTCCCTACCTTACAAAACAACCGCGCTGACGCGCGGCAGCGCGCTTCGTGAATCTGGGAGGGTCATCGTCTCGCATGACCCATTTTTCAGCTGCGAAGCAGCGTGTGAGACGCGTGGTTCGCACGATTTTGAGCAGGAAGGTGTCCGAGAGGGATTCCCCGCCTTCCATGATTGAAATTTGGGCCATGCCGGAGGATGGCCGTCCAAATGGATCAGGTCTGCCCGTAGGTCGCGGTGGGGCCGTGTTTTCTGAGGAAGTGACGCTCGGAGAGGGCCAGTGAGGGCGGCTGCGCAGACGGATCGAGCGTGAGGGCGTGGAATGCCATGTCGGCGACGATTTCAAGGGCGAGGAAGTTTTCGACGGCTTTGGCACCGGATGGACCCCATGCAAACGGGCCGTGGTTGCGCACCAGAACGGCTGGGATTTCCAAGGGATTGAGTCCCTCAAAGCGTTCGACGATGACATTTCCAGTTTCCCATTCGTAGGCGTTGGAAATCTCGGAGGCCGTGAGGGCGCGGGTGACAGGAACCTCGCCGCGAAAGTAGTCGGCATGGGTGGTGCCGAGCAGCGGGATGCCGCGCGCCGCTTGAGCAAAGGCGACCGCTTTGCGCGAGTGCGTGTGGACGACCGAGCGGATGCCGGGAAAGCCGAGAAAGAGCCTGCGATGAGTCGGAGTGTCGGACGAGGGATTGAGAGTCCCCTCAACCACGCGGCCGTCAAAATCAACGATGACCATGTCCTCGGCTTTCAAGGCCGAGTAGGGAACGCCGCTGGGTTTGATGGCAAAAACTCCAGCCTCGCGGTCGCAGACGCTCACATTGCCGAAGGTTAGATCGACAAGACCTGAAGCGGGCAGCGCGGCATTGGCAGCGCGGCATTCCTCGCGGATCGCTTCGTAACGGCTCAAGCGACGAATCCTCCCGAGATGTGGTGATAAACCTCGTTGGCACGGAGTTCCTGACGGAAAGCTCCAGCCTCGGTTTTGTCTCCAATGACGACGCACTCGATACCGGCGATGGTGGCGAAGTCCTCCAAATGCTCGCGGGTGACCGTGTAACTGAAGCCCGTGTGATGCGCGCCTCCCGCATGAATCCAGGATTCGCAGGCGGTGGCGAAATCGGGCCGGCATTTCCAGACGGCGCGGGCCACAGGGAGGTTTGGCAAGGCGTGCGGTGGCTGGATGGCATCGACTTCGTTGACCAAAAGGCGGAAGCGGTTGCCGAGATCGATGAGCGAGGCGTTCAACGCAGCGCCAGCCGGGGCGTCGAAGACAAGGCGCACGGGATCCTCCTTGCCACCGATGCCCAGCGGGTGAATCTCGCACGAGGGCTTGGACTGGGCGATGGATGGGCAAATTTCCAACATATGGGAGCCAAGGACGAGGTGGTTGTTGGGTTCCAGATGGTAGGTGTAGTCCTCCATGAACGAGGTTTTGCCACCGAGATCGGAGGCGATGACCTTCATGGCGCGGAGCAGGGCGGCTGTTTTCCAATCCCCTTCGGCACCGAAGCCGTAGCCCTCCGCCATGAGGCGCTGGACGGCGATTCCGGGCAGTTGCTTGAGTCCATGCAAATCCTCAAAGGTGGTGGTGAATCCCTTGAATCCCCCTTGTTTCAGAAACGCCCGCAAGGCGACCTCGATGCGCGCGGCCTCACGCACGGAGGCGTGGCGCTCGCCGCCTTTGGCAAGGGCTGGCGCCAATTGGTAACTGGCGGCGTATTCATCGCAGAGCGCGTTGATTTCGGAGTCGGCAATGCCCGATTGGATCGCCACGAGATCGCCGATTCCGTAGCCGTTCACTGAAAAACCAAACTTCATTTCGGCCGAAACCTTGTCGCCTTCCGTGACGGCGACCTGACGCATGTTGTCACCGAGGCGGGCAAACTTGGCGCCCTGCCAATCATGCCATGCGCGAGCGGCGCGAACCCATGCGCCGATGCGGGAGATCACTGAATCGCTTTGCCAGTGACCTGCGACGACCTTTCGTGCGAGACGCATGCGCGTGTGAAGGAAACCCGCCTCACGGTCGCCATGAGCCGATTGGTTCAGGTTCATGAAGTCCATGTCGATCTCCCCCCAAGGCAGATCGCGGTTGAACTGGGTGTGCAGATGCAGGAATGGCTTCCGCAGCGCGGAGAGTCCGCCGATCCACATTTTCGCGGGAGAAAATGTGTGCATCCACAGAATCAGCCCTGCGCAGTCGGGATTGGCGTTGGCCTCAAGAATCGTCGCACGGATGGCATCAGGTGTGGTGAGGACGGGCTTGAAAACAACTGGCAGCGGGAGTTTTTCACCAAGGCCGCCAGCGATCGCCTGCGAGTTGGCGGCGACTTGCTTGAGGGTTTCGGGGCCGTAGAGGTGTTGACTGCCGGTGAGGAACCAGATTTCGGATGTTTTCATTTTTGGGATTTAGATTTGATGGCGAGGAGTTCTTTCATGACGCCCGAGAGATCGGCTTTGCGGTTCACGCCTCCGAAGGCGTCATGCAGGTTTTGATAGAGCGCGAACAAGCGGTCATAGGTCTTGCGGGCCGCAGCGCGGGGCTTGTATTCGATGTCCTTGAGCGAGGTCATCGCCTTCTGAGCGGCGGGGAAATCTTTGAAAACTCCCGCCAGCACGGCAGCCGAAACCGCCGAACCCAAGGCGCAGGCCTGAGAGGAGCCAGCCACCAACATCGTGCGACCGGTGACATCAGCGTAGATCTGCATGAGGAGCGGATTTTTTTCCGCGATACCGCCGGCGCAAACGATGCGTTTCACAGGCACGCCGTATTCTTCGATCCGCTCGATAATGGCGCGCGCGCCGAATGCCGTGGCCTCGATGAGCGCGCGGTAGATTTCCGCCTTCGTGGTGTGCAGCGTGGTTCCCAAAAGCAAACCGCTGAGCATCGGATCGACAAGAACCGTGCGGTTGCCATTGTTCCAATCCAGCGCCAGCAGGCCGCTGCCGCCGGGTTGGAGCGTGGCGGCTTCCTTGGCCAAGCTCGCATACAGGGCGGCATCGCCCTCGCAGACGGATTCGATCCACCATTTAAAAATATCGCCAACAGCCGACTGCCCCGCCTCGATGCCGAAAAAGCCGGGCAGGATGGCACCCCTCACGATGCCGCAGATACCGGGGATGTCTTTGACCTTCTTGGTTGCGGGAACAACGGCGCAATCGCAGGTCGAGGTGCCGATCACCTTCACCAGCGTGCCTTCGCTGATGCCGCCGCCGATGGCTCCGTAGTGCACATCCATTTCGCCGATGGCCACTGGAATCCCGGCGGGCAGGCCGAGCTTTTTCGCCCACTCCGGCGAAAGCGTGCCGGCGGCGGTGTTGGCATCGTGGGCCTTGTCGTAGAGACGATCCCGAAGCTCCGCGAGCTTGGGGCTGAGCAAGGAGAGGAACTTTTTATCGGGCAATCCACCCCACTCATCACAGTAAAGCGCCTTGTGGCCAGCGGCGCAGATGCCGCGCTTGATTTGCTTCGGATCCTCGATCCCGCAGAGCACCGAGGGAATCCAGTCGCACATCTCCACCCAAGAGTGAGCCGCTTTGAAAACATCAGGCGCGGTTTTGAGGCAGTGCCAGATTTTGCTCCAAAACCACTCGGAAGAATAAGTATTCCCACACTTGGCGATGTATTCGGGACGGTGCTTTGCGGCGAGTTCCGTGATGCGTGCGGCCTCTTGCCAGGAGGTATGGTCCTTCCAAAGCCAGCACTGGGCGGCGGGATTTTTTTTCCACTTTGGCAAGGATGCGAGTGCGCGGTTGGCGGAATCCACCGGAATCGGACTCGAACCGGTCGTGTCAACGCCAAGACCGATGATCGTCGCAGGTGTGAAGGCCTTTTTTTTCTTCGCAGCGGCGGCCAGAGCGCCTTTCACGCACAGCTCAAGCCCCACGAGATAATCCGGGGGATGCTGCCTCGCGAGGTGATGATCCTTGGGGTCAATGAGCACCCCATCTTTTCCTGAGGGATAACCGGCCACGAAGCTGCCGACTTCCTCACCGTTGTCACAGCGCACGACGAGCGCGCGAACTGAGTTAGTGCCGTAGTCTATGCCAAGGGAACATTTCATGTGCGCAATCCATCCAACGACATGCTGATTGTAAACGCGGAAATTACATGACAGTAATGTAGATCGATATGAAACCGGTCTCCATGCATGATGTGGCCAGGGCTTGTGGGGTTTCCAAAAACACCGTCTCTCAGGCCTTGCGCAATAGTCCGCAGATTTCCGAAGGCATGCGCACAAAAATCACTGAGACCGCGAAACGCATGGGCTACCAAAAAAATGCGGTTGTGTCGGAATTGATGGCGAGACTGCATGCGGGAGGCAACCGGCGATTTCAATGCACACTGGCTTTAATCAACGCAAACCAAGACAAGATGGCCTTCAAACGGCATCCCACGATTCCCGTTTATGTGGAAGGATGCCGGGCCCGCGCGACTGAACTCGGCTATGAACTGGACGAGTTCTGGATTCATGAACCCAAAGTAAACGGCGATAGACTCTGCCAGATTTTTCGCACGCGGGGCATACATGGTGGACTCGTGGTGGGCCTGATGGATGAGAATCGCTTGCCAGATTCTTTTCAACCTGTGGCAAGAGAGTTCCCCTTGCTCGTCACCGGAGTCCGAACACGCGAACCGAGCC
>JBIKUM010000196.1:0-5925 GCA_044347585.1 Terrimicrobiaceae bacterium | reverse complement strand
GCTCTATCGCCTCACTCAGGGATGCAGGGGTATGGACATGGGGTGCCAAATCCGCACCGGTTTTTCTCAGGTGGTTGTAGGACGCGAGTCGCGCTCCGGGGGAAATGTTTCGCTGGAGGGACGCAGGCTCGGTGAGTTCCCAGAATGTCAGGATCGGATTCGCCAGCATGGCGGCCGGGAATTTGTCCCAAAGTATGTTGAGAATCTCCAGAGGAGTATTCGGATTCGCGGCCACAGCACGCCGCACTGTCGTTTCGCGAGACTTGGCGAGGGATGCCAGAATCTCGGGGGGCGTTGTTGGGTCGGAAGCGTTCATGTTTTTAAGCGGCAAACCCAATGCGAGGCTTGTTGAGCAGGACTGTGGCAGGCGTGTTGAAAACCTCGGCAAGCGAGTAGTCGTTCTGGAATGGAAGTTCGCGCCCGAGATCACCAGCGATGCGCTGGGCGCGCCAGCCCGGCATGCGCTCAAAGAGCAAGTGCGTGCTCAGGCGACCGGGACGGATCAAGGCGGGATCAATCTCAGTGGACGAGCAATTGATGGAGCAGATGACCTGGAGTTTCAAAAAATCCGCAAGCAGGCCATCCGTGATATTAAGAATTGCTCCCACCTCACGGCGGTTGTCGAGATCGCGGGTCATGAGCGCTCCGTCGGCATCCTCAAGCACGCAGACGAAATGATAGTTGCTGTAGGTCAAACTTTGGCGAGACCAGAATCGGATAAACTCGGGATTTGTGAGAACGGCTGTCGAGGCGGGCGGTATGAAATAAAAGCGGTGGGTTTCCTTGAGTTTCGCGATGAGGTAGCGGATGTAAGAGGTTTTTCCTGTGCCGGGCGTCCCCTCGAAAATACCTAGGCCAGAGCGTTGCTTTTGGAGGAAGTCGAGGAATGCGGTGTTTTTTTCCGCGAAGCCGTCGCCGTAGAACAAATCCATCTTTTCTTCATCGAGTTTGTTGCGTTCCTGTAAAGGGACGCTCTCGGTGTCGATGCCTTCATTTGAAACGGACAGGAGATTGTAGCAGCCTGAATTGGCTTTTTCCGGCATCGAATACTTGTCCGAGAAATTGATCGCGACATGTTTCGCGGTGTCCACATCCGGCGCATACACAGACAAGTCACCCTCCTCAAGGTGGATGAAGACATTGTTTTCTTCCTCTATGATGAGATCGCGCCAACGGGTGCCCGTGGTCGCTGCGGAGCGGTCCGAGCGGCAGACTTGCGATTTTTTGTCGTGAATGATTCGGTCGTAGTCCCAATTGCGGCTTCGCATGTAGTATCGATGGGCTGGATCGATTCCGTAGGCGGAAATGACGGGGACTGGCGCTGCTGCGCTGAAGTTGGTTGAAAACATCGGCATCGTCGACAGGTCGCAAGTGAAATCGACTTTCGCCTCCCCCTGGCGCGGAGATGTCTTTTTCACTGCCGTCTTCTTTTTGATTGTGGAGGCGAGGGAGTCCCAGGTTTGCCTGGTCTGGTTGGAGGATGTGGGGTTTTGATCCATAAATGGGGTGTCTTGCTTGATGGGATAAGGGTTAATTTTTCTGTTTGGCACGGGTATGTGCCTCTTCGCAGGGGGCATCATCGCCTTCCGGCGGCGCGGGATTGAAAAGCCGGGCGAGCAAATCCGGCGACTTGTCGTCATTCAATACACCGAGGTCACGCAGGTCCGGCTCGAAGAGGCGGAATCCCGCGATCTCGTGCACAGGAAGATACTCGCCGATGTAGCGAAGGATGGTGCGGAAGTCTGTTTGTGACGGCGCCTCCTCGCTGGCGCGGATCGAGTTCGGGTAGTGTTCACTGCCGCAGAAAAGGTTCTCCTCCGGCAGGTCGGAAATTTGAATCCAGGTGTCGTTTCGCATTGAGCGGGTGTCGGCCGCGAGCCAAAGCAGGATGGCGCCGTCCATGAGGCAAGTGCGGGCCCTCGCGTGGATGCGGGTTCCAAGGGGGCGCTTGCGGATTTCCTCATGCAACATCAGGGCGGTGTCATGGTAGAGCGTGCCGGGGCCGATCAATTCGATGTTCAGCGTTTTTGGCTTTTCGGCGAGGGCGTTTTGAAGGGCGCTCAGAAGTCGGGATGGATTTTTTTCGGCGAGGTTCAGATGCATGGTATTGGTTTGTTCAAGCTGTGCGGAGGTTGGAGTGCGGGCCTGCTGCGGTCATGTGGGGGAGGAGGGCTTGTCGCACCGCATGGCAAAGGGTGGAGGCGACAGACGCCACATTCACATCGACGACTGCGTTTTTGAAGAGCGATGCCATTTCGCGGGTTTCAGGACCTATGCCGATTCCGATGAGAGGGATTCTCTCTGCCTCGAATTTATTGATCTGCGCCACGGTCGAGGACTCATCGCTTGGTTGGCCGTCGCTGATGACAAAGACGATGGGATTTGCGAACTGGGTGATCTCCTGGCTTGAGTGGATGAGGGCAAGAGCGGTTTCCATCGCGGTTCCTCCCCCGCACTGGGAGCGGAGAAAATCGATTTTGCGGCGGCGCGCTGGGGAGTCGCACTGGCCGTGCGGATCAAGAATCGGGCGGGTTTTGTTGTTGAAACTCCAGAGGGCCAGAGGGAGTCCCGAGCGGAGACAGACTTCCGAGAGGAGGACCACTCCGTCGAATGCGGCGTCGAAGTTTTCTCCACGCATGGAACCTGAGATATCGAGCGCGAGAACCACCAGTGGATCGAATCGTTTGTGACGCAGGCGGCGCGACCAGACCTTGTCGTGCAGGCGAGGATCCGCCTCGGCTTGCATGGCAGTGCGGATATGGATTGCCTCTCCGCTGCGTTGGTTGAGCAGGAGTTTCTGGCGGGAGTTGGTGTCGAAGAGATGGATGAACTCGTTGGCCACCGTGTCGATGACGCGGGAGAGTGCGCGCTGGCGGGCCATGTAGCCGCGCTTCAGTGTTTCCGATGAAATCGATTCGCCGTTTCCGGCGTTTGCAGCTTTTGCACGGGCAATGCGTTTGTTTTGAGGACCGTTTGAGTGGAGCGAGTCTTTTGCCCCGAGCGTGGTAATGCGTGGGCGCCCTGCGCATTCGTCGAGGGCGACAAGGCGTTCCCAAACCGGGCGGATCTTATCTTCAAAAATGGCAAGCATGCGTTGCTGGGCATTCAGCGTCTCCCTCGCCGCCGCGCGTCCACGGGCTATGCCGGGATGGCATGCCGTCTGGGCAGTAATGGCTTCGCGGGTCTCCTCCAGCGCGGTGCGAACGCATGGCGCGACACCTGTTGGCATTTCCCCCGAGTGGGCGGTCTCCAGAATGGCTCTGAGAAACTGGATCTGATAGCTCGCGGGCCAGCGCGAGGCGCTCACGACTTGAAAAATGAGGGCATTTGCCGTGTGAAGCCACTGGGCGCAGCCCGGGAATGTCGATGCAAGCCAAGACTCGATGCGCAGGTCTTCCAGGACATTCAGGAGATCTTGGTAAAGTTGGCGTCGCTCAACTGGAAAAACATGGTGGATGCGGGTGATGGCACAGTGCGCGCTCTCATGAAGGAGGATGGCGCGGCACACATCGGCAGATTTTTCCGTGAGATATTCGGGGTTCACCGTGATGACGCGGTCCACCCAGTTCCAACTCCAATTCGCTCCGGCATCCCCTTCGATGAGGCTTACCTCCTCGCCTGTGATTTGCGAGGCCAGTGATTGGAGTTCACGGAGAAGAAAAGTGCGGTTGTGGGATTTGATCATAGGCAATTTGATGGGTTGAGTTTGTGGATTTTTTTAAGCGAGGCCCGTGGCGCGGAGTAGTGCCAGAGCGGCTGCGCGGTCGGCGGGATCGGCGAGGCGCTGGATGTAGATTTCCGCCAGCACGCGGGCTGCCACTCCGCGCAGGCGGGACGCCCCATTGGAGTTTTCGTGGATGAGGCGCATGGCATTCAGGAGCGTGCGTCGGGTGAAGACATAGCGTTCGCGGCGCACGCGGCCGATGCTGGCGGGCGCTTCATTGTCCCCTGCCGCTCCTGAAATGCGGGCGTGAAAGGAGGCGATGGATTTCAGTGTCACTTCCAGATCGGGGAAGTTTGAGAGAACGGGGTAGACTGGCTCCGTGCGGGGAGGAATCCAACGCACGCCTTCCCACACAAAGGCAGGGCTTTCTCCTGTGACAAGGCAGCGGAGCATGTCGAGGAGTTCGGGTTCCGATGGTTTTCCAATATGGCCCCAGATGCCCCAGCGGTCGCGGAAGGCGGGCGAGAGAGTGGCGCGGCCTGCGTATTCGGATGGGTTCATGGTGCCAAAGAGGCGGAAATTTTCCGAGACGGGAACACCTCCCCCGCTACCGAATCGGCGTCCATCGTGCTCGGTGAGGACGAGAGTCGGAGGCAGTTCCAGCACGGGATTCAGGCGCTCGAGCACTTGAGGTTCGGCGAGATTCACCTCATCGAGAATCACCCACCAGCCATTCCTCAAGGCGCGTGGAATGTAGCCCTCGGAAAATTCCCATGCGGGGCGGTTTTCCCCTGTTTGAGTCGAGGGAATAAAACGCCCGACCAATTCGCCTGTGTCGGTGTGCCCGCTCAGGTTCACGCGAACAGCATTTTGTCCTGCCAACATGGCAAGCCAGAGGATCGCTGTGGTTTTTGCCGTGGCGGTTTCACCCTCGAGCATACAGGGAATACCATGACGCACCGCGAGAGCAGCTTTGCGGGCTGTCGTGAGAAAAAGGCGGTCGAGGCACAGGTGTTTGAATCGACCGCTGTCAGAAGCTGTTTTCTCCGACCCACGCGGAATTTCAATATCCAGAATACGAAGGGTTTTATCTCCCACTTCGATAGCGGAGCGCTGCTCCTCCGCTCCACGCGCCAGTCGGGTCAGTTCTGAAACTGTGAAAACTACAAAACCCTGCGCAAGTGCCTCGGCACGATCGGCTCCTGATGCATTATCAGGAAGAATAATGCCATCCGCTCCCGGACGAAACGAGGTGGCCACAGCTCCAAGTTCCATGATCACTTGGCGCACAGTTGCCGTGGCGGCGGCGTTCAGACCGCTGATGCACAGGCGGGATCCTTGTCCAATGATTGACTCCGCTTGTTTGTCTTGATGATTTTCCGTCAATGTCATGTAATATACTTTCTTAAAGTTGTTTGATGTTATCGATGCGGCGTTCTAAAGGGGGCGCTGGGTCAGCCAAAAATGTCGTCCGCATCAGTTCCAACCTCTTCCGAGTTGGGTTCGCCTGTGCCAATTTTTTTTAACTTTGCGGATTCCTTCAAGATGCGCTCGTGAAGGTCGGGAAGGCTTAGTAAAATCGCATCCTTCACATCTCCAGATAGCTCCAATTGATCAATACAATCAAAAGCTCCAAGAAACTCGATGACATCGACTGGCAGGACTTTTTTGATGAAATCCCACCCGACCGTGCCAGCTGGAGCCACATCTTTCCAGCGTATCCAGTTTCCTGTCACTCCGTTGATATCATCCGCCTTCAGGGTGCCATCGCTGTCATCGATGTGCGTGACGGTGTATACGCCTCCAATGGTGTAGTTATGTTCGTTTGAGTTTCCGACGATGCGGATTTTGCGGCCTACTGGGACTTTTTTCATATGTATATTGTGGTTTGGTATTGAGGTGTTTGCTCCGCCTGGGCGGGGTCGTCTTCGGACTGGTTTGCGTTTCATTATATCGTTCGCCTGTTGCAGACTGTGTCACACCCTTTCATTTTTTTTTGAGGCGGGGTTTCTGGCGACAATGATACTGAGGGACCTGTTGCAAGAGGTGTCGCAGGGGTGGATAAATTTAGTGAGACAAAATGGCTCATTTTAATATATGGCATGTTATAAAAATAGTTAAGTATTCTAATGCAATGAACAGGAGGTTGAAATAAACTCAAAATAATATGAGTTCAATTGATGGGCTCCTATTTGATCAGATCGACCTAAATTTTGCAAGAAAAAAATATTTTAGAATTCTGGAATCAATTTAAAAATTTT
>JBIKUM010000195.1:0-5935 GCA_044347585.1 Terrimicrobiaceae bacterium | reverse complement strand
GACGACCGCCATTTTCTGGCGGTGCACCGGATGTCGGCCGATAGCTGCGTCGATCTTGCCGTGAGGCATGCGCGGAACCCCGTCTGCAAGGGCCAGGTAGGATTTTTCAACCTCGCGGGATGCAAATTGCGCCGAGAGCGAATTGTGCGCGGCCTCGGTTTTAGCCACCACAATGCAGCCCGATGTCTCCTTGTCCAAACGGTGGACGATCCCAGGTCGTCCCTCGCCGCCCACGATTTCCAGTCCGCCGCAATGGTGAAGCAATCCGTTTGCCAGTGTGCCTTCGCGGTTTCCTGCCCCGGGATGCACCACGAGCCCCGCAGGCTTGTTCAGCACAAGCAGCGTCTCGTCCTCAAAAATGATATCGATCGGAATATCCTGTGCAGCCAGAGGTGAGGGGGCTGTCTCCTGCGGAATTTCAAAAACAACCTCATCTCCGGCGCGGAGGGGATACGAGGGCTTGGCAGCCACCTTGTTCACAAGCGCATGCCCATCTCGAATGAAGGCCTGGAGCCTTGCTCGGGAGAAATCCGGACACCCGGCTCCGAGGAATTTATCTAAACGCTGACCCGCCTGTTCCGGCGTAACGAGAAAGTGAAGTGGCATGCTTGTGGCCTTAAAAAATGCAATCGAGGCTGCGCGAAGTCTGGCGGTGAGGACTCCTCAACGCAAGGAGATCGGTAAGGGCGGCTGAGTTTTTAAAATGGTCGAGGGTCGTTTCTCGCCATGATTTCTCGCAGCATTTGTTCGTATTGGTCCTGTTGAACCGCGTATTGCAATTCCACCTGGGCCCCGTTGAAAACAAACAAGGCAATGAGCATCAGCATGGGATTCCCAAAAAATCCCAGCACCGCAAATCCGCACGCCAGCACCTGCCCGGTCCTTGCAGCCACGCGAGTCGCTCCAAGATGGCTGAACTTCATCGCCAACAACGCCCGCAGCACCCGCCCGCCATCCATCGGAAAAGCCGGGATCATGTTGAAAATAACCAACCCGCAATTCACCACCAGCAGGTTGTGAAGCATGACGCGCAGCGTGTTGTCCGGCCCTGCCAGAATTCCTCCTGTCAGCATGAGAATTCCTGCCAGCACCATGGCAATCGCCACATTCACCGCCGGACCCGCCACAGCAATGACGAGTTCCATCAGAGGTTTTTCGGGAATTTGATCCATTCGCGCCACTCCGCCGATAGGAAGGAGCGTGATATCCGGCGTGCGGATGCCATAGCGTCTGCCAGCCAAGGCATGCCCGAATTCATGCAGCAGCACGCAGAAAAACAGGGCCGCAATAAAGGAAACCTCGCCCACTGCTCCAGGCCATCCACCATCTTGCCAGCCAGTGAAGCCAAAAAAGGCCGGAAGCAGCAGGAAAGTGAGATGAATCCTGACATCGATGCCTGAAATGCGGGCGATGCGATACGACCATTTCATAAAAATTGATTTTCGGATTCGTGAATTCCCATAAACTCCAAAGTCCAGCGCTTCGGGCGCCATGCTTCACATCCACAATCCACCATTCTGAAAGAAAAGAAAATGTCCCTTTCCACTCCTAAAGTTCTCGTAGCCGATCCCGTGTCCCAAAGTGGAGTCGATGAACTCTCCGCCGGCGGCGCTCTCGAGGTTGTTGTCAAAACCGGTCTACCCGAGGCTGAGATTATTAAAATCATCCCGGAGTTCTCCGCTCTCGTTGTCCGCAGTCAGACCAAAGTGACCGCCGCTGTTCTGGAAGCCGCCACGAATCTGAAGGTCGTCGGCCGAGCCGGCGTGGGCGTGGACAATGTCGATGTGGATGCCGCAACGCGCCGTGGTGTCATCGTTATGAACACCCCCGGTGGAAACACCATCTCCACCGCCGAGCATGCTTTTTCCCTCCTCGTCAGCATCGCCCGCAACATCCCGCAAGCCGATGCCAGCATGAAAGCTGGTCGTTGGGACCGCAAAAAATACGAGGGCGTCGAACTCTACAATAAAACCCTCGGCATTCTCGGCATGGGTCGCATTGGCACGGAGCTTGCCCGCCGCGCCATGGCCTTCGGCATGCGTGTTCTCGCCTACGATCCCTACCTCTCCGTCAGCCGCGCCCGCAGCCTTCAGGTTGAACTTGTCGAGGATATCGACTCCCTCCTCCCGCAAGCCGATTTTATCAGCATGCACATGCCGCTCACGGATGAAACCCGCCACATGCTCGACGCCCGCCGTCTGGCTCTTTGCAAAAAAGGCGTCCGCATCGTGAACTGCGCCCGTGGTGGACTCGTCGCTGAAGACGCCCTGCATGATGCCCTCAAGTCCGGCCATGTCGGAGCCGCCGCACTCGATGTTTTCGAGGTCGAGCCGCCGCCCGCCGATTTCCCGCTGCGCGAACTCCCTAATATCGTCTTCACTCCTCACCTTGGAGCCAGCACCGCTGAGGCGCAGGAAAATGTCGGTATCGAAATCGCACAGGCTATCCGCGCAGCATTGCTCGATGGGGAAATTCGAAACGCCGTCAACATGCCGAGCATCGACGCCAAAACCGCAGCCGTCGTGAAACCTTACCTCACCCTCGGTGACAAAATGGGCCGCTTTGTTGCCCAGCTCGCGCCGAAACGCAATGACCGCGTCGTCATCACCTACGGCGGCAAGGCTGTCGAAATGCCCACCGACGCCATCAGCCGCGCCATCCTCACCGGCTTCCTCAAACACGCCGGCGGCGAGGAAGTGAACAGCGTGAATGTCCGCAGCATGGCCTCCACCATCGGCCTCGATGTGCAGGAGGTTCGTTCCAGCGAGCAGACCGACTTCAATGAATGGCTCCATGTCGCCGTTTTCAGCGGTGACAGCAAAGTCTCGCTCGGCGGCACATTCTTCGGTGCCAAAAACGATCCACGCATCGTGCGGGTAAATGGCAACCCTGTGGAGGTCACTCCTTCCGGAGTCGTCCTCATGCTCGAAAACCGCGACCGTCCCGGCATTGTTGGTCACATCGGCACGCTCCTCGGCACCGAGAAAATCAACATCGCCAGCATGAGCCTCTCCCGCACCGAACAGGGGGGACGCGCCCTCACGCTTTTGAACCTCGATAGCATGCCCGGAGCGGATGTCATGGCCAAGCTCTCGGCCGACGCCGACATCTACAGCGCCCGGGTCATCGCTCTCTAAGCCCACGAACGGGCGGGGCCGCCATGGAACAAACCGAGGCCATCCTCATCCGCAAGCAGGCCTGGAGCGATACGAGTCTCATCACCACATGGCTCACCAGCGGGCATGGCAAAATCACCGCCATGGCCCGCGCGGCGCGCAAGCCTGGAAGCCAGTTCGCCGGCAGCTTGGATCTTTTTCACAAGGCCGAGATCGGCTACGCCATGCCCAAACGCGGCTCCCTTCACACGCTTAGCGAAGTGAGGCTGGTGGAGGTTTTCGCCGCCACCTCCGCGTCCAATCTTTTTCTGTGCGGCTACTTCGCCGAACTCATCGACCTCGTCACGCAACCTGGCGAGCCGTTTCCCGAGATTTACGATCTCTTCTCCCGCGCCACCGCACATCTGAGCCGTTCCCCCGCCTCCATGCGGGCGCTCGAGTTTTTTGAAAGCGAACTCTGCCGCATGCTCGGCATCCACGACGGCACCGCTTGTGCCAGGGCAGCGATTGAAACCTATTGCGGACGCATCCCTTCATCGCGTATGGCTGCACTGCAATTGTTGAACCCTCGCACCACACCGTGAAACGAATTCTTCAGCAAACCCTCCGCCTCGGACTCATCGCCGCATTTTGTCTGCCGCTCACCGCCTGCCTCGGTCCGAACATCAAAGGCTACAAAACCAAGCCCTACGCAATTCGTGGCATTCGATATCACCCCATGCAGCCTCGCGATGCTATCGGCCATCGAGAGACTGGCATCGCCTCGCACTACTCAGAGCATTTCCTCATCTTCCCCGGCAAGACAGCCACCGGTGAGAAACTCTGGCCATGGACAAAGGTTGCAGCCCACAAAACCCTGCCCATCCCCTGCGTCATCCGTGTCACCAACCTTAAAAACGGCCGCACGACCAAAGTCCGCGTCAACGACCGCGGACCCTTCATCCGCGGCCGCATGCTCGATGTCACAAAGCCCGTCGCCGATGACCTCGGATTCACCAAACAAGGCCTCACGAATGTAAAAATCGAAGTCCTCAGCGTCGGCGATGGACCCTATCGCATCCGCTAAAATTTCAACTCCAACCAAACCATGCCAACACCAAAAATCGCCCAAAAATCCCCCGCACCAGTCACTGTCGTCGCAGGCAAAACTTACTACTGGTGCTCCTGCGGTGAGAGCAAATCCCAACCCTTCTGTGACGGTTCACACAAAGGCACAGAGTTTTCACCCGTTCCCTACACCGCCGAAAAAGACGGCACCGTTTATTTCTGCGCCTGCAAACAAAGCGCCAACGGCGTCCTCTGCGACGGTTCGCACAAAACACTGCCCTGATTCTGCGGACGCCGCTTCGCGGCTGAAAAATGGGCCATGCGAGGACGATGGCCCTCCCAAAATCACAACCCGCGCGGCAGCGCTCAATCTGGGAGGTCAACCTTTGCCTTGCTCGCGCCCCTGCTCGCTGCGCCCTCTGGGCCATCTGCGATGTGCTTCCTCCGCCCCGCCCGGGGCTTCGGTTGGCTTGACCCAAGACTGAACCGCTCCGCCACCACACCGTCCCACTCCCATCACCACGCGCGCAGCAACACAACCCAAACAGGCGCGGTCGCTGTGGAGTTGGATGCGGGTGAGTGGGAGAAAGGCTTAGGGGGATCGACGATGAGGGCCTGTGGAAAACAATACTTTGCATTTATCTAAACTATTTGCATAGTATGGTGGCATGATTGATCGTCCTTTCTGGTCCCACCGCATCGAATCGGCGTGGCGAGAGGCGTCGATTGTTTGGCTCAGTGGCGTCCGCCGCTCCGGCAAAACCACCCTCGCGCAATCCCTCGGGGAGCGCGAACCGCTCTTCGTGAATTGCGATATCCCCGCCATTGAGGGCATGGTGCGCGATCCTGTGCTGTTCTTTCAAAACTGCGGCTCGCGGGTCGTGGTCTTTGATGAAATCCACCAACTCCGCGACCCCGCCCGGCTCCTGAAAATAGGCGCGGATATGTTTCCGGAAATCAAAATACTCGCCACCGGATCCTCTACGCTCGCCGCTGGGAAAAAATTCCGCGACACCCTTGCCGGTCGCAAGCGCACCGTCCACTTCTTGCCCGTCCTTCTGGAGGAGTTGCCCGCTTTCGGAACCACACTCGAGCGTCGGTTGTTTCACGGCGGATTGCCCCAGGCGCTTTTGGCCGAATCGAAAAGCCCGGCATTCTATCGCGAGTGGATGGACTCCTTTTTCGCCCGCGACATCCAGAGACTTTTCGGTTTTCGCGATATCAACCGCTTCACCGCCTTCCTCGAATATGTGTTGCGGCAAAGCGGCGGCCAGTTCGATGTCTCCAAAGCCGCCTCGGAACTCGGCATCGCCCGGGCCACTGTGGAAAGCCATTTGCGCGCCCTCGAGACCACCCATGCCGCCACCTGCGTGCGGCCCTTCCACCGCAGTTCCAGCACGGAGCTCGTCAAGCAACCCAAGGTCTATGGATTCGACACCGGCTTCGTGTCTTTCGTGCGGGGTTGGAATCCCCTCCGCCCCGACGACCTCGGCGATCTCTGGGAGCATGTGGTTCTCGAAACGATCCAAGCCCGCCTGCCCGACACGCCACCTCTCTACTGGCGGGACAAACGCGGTCGCGAAATCGATTTTGTGATCCCCCGTAATCGGGACACCGTCGATGCCATCGAGTGCAAATGGAATCCCGACGCATTCGACGCCGATTCGCTGGCCGCCTTCCGTGCTATCCACCCGCAGGGTCGGAACTATCTCGTCTGTCCCGGCACCGCCCCCTCGCATGTCCGTTCGATAAAAGGCTTCAAAATCCAAGTC
>JBIKUM010000194.1:0-5936 GCA_044347585.1 Terrimicrobiaceae bacterium | reverse complement strand
AGGTTCAGCCTCGCGGCCTCTTCCCGGACATCTCTTTCGGTCGTGAACCGTCTAATTCGACCGGTGGGACTTTCACCCACGTGGCTGCCGGCTTCCCCGGCGCACACCCGAATTCAGCAAAATTAACCACCGAGGACACAGAGAGCACAGAGAATGAGTTTGGTTACACTTCAAAGAGCATTCAATGCTTCCTGCAATCTCCAACACCCCTCAGGCATTCATGTGAATCCTTTAAATCCTGTCATCCTGTTTAAAAATCCGTTGTTGGGTTAAACATTTCCACCATGCCACGCATCCTCATCCGCTCCTCCTGGCAGACAGTTAATATCGGCGACATCGGCCACACGCCTGGCTTGCTCGCCCTGTTGGAAAAAAATTTACCGGAGGTGGAGCTGTGTCTCTGGCCTTGCGATATCGGCAATGGTGTCGAGGAGATGCTGCGTCGGCGTTTCCCGCGCGTGCGATTCGTGCAGACGGAGGCGGAAGTCGATGCCGCCTTTGCCGAGTGCGATTTTCTTCTGCACGGCTCCGGTCCTTATCTGGTGGAGGCGGCCAGTATTGAACTGTGGCGCGAGCGCACCGGTAAACCTTACGGGGTCTATGGCATCACACTCCCGCCCGAGCACGCCACCGAGCGTGTGGTGGAATTGCTTTCCGAAGCGCGCTTCGTCTATTTCCGCGACTCGGTCTCGCTCGACCTGGCCAAGGAACGCGGTGTGCGCAGCCCGGTGATGGAATTCGGGCCCGATGGCGCGTTCGGAGTGGACTTGCGCAACGACCCGCCCGCTGTGGAATTTTTGCGCCAGCATGGATTGGAAGAGGGGAAATTCCTCTGCTGCATCGGCCGCTTCCGCCTCACTCCCTACTGGCGCATTGCCGCCAAGAACACCGCACTCGACCCCGCGAAACACGCTCGCAACGAGGCTCTCAAGGAACAGGACCACGCACCTCTGCGCGCCGCCATCGAGCGGATCGTCCGCGAGACCGATCTTAAGATTCTCCTCTGCCCCGAGGACCAGACGCAGATGGAAGTCGCCAGGGAGATGCTTTTGGAAAAACTGCCTACCGATGTCCGCGAGCGCGTGGTTTGGCACGAAAATTACTGGCTCACCGACGAGGCGCTTTCCACCTATGTGCGCAGTGCTGGTCTTTTCGGTCATGAAATGCACAGCCCGATCATGTGCATTGGCAACGGCATCCCGGCGATGGTCGTGCGCTGGGCCGAGCAGACGAGCAAAGGATTTATGTGGGAAGATATCGGGCTTGGAGACTGGCTTTTCGACTTCGATCAGGCAGATGATCGCGAACGCTTTCCCGTCGCCGCCCTTGCGTGGGCCAAAAATCTCGACGACGCCCGCCGACGCAGCGCAACGGCACGCGCCATCGTGGAGAACCGCCAGCGCGCCAACATGGATGAACTCCGCGCCGCCCTCGATTTCCAATCGCAGAAAACCCAAAACCCCAAAAAACCCTAAAAATGAAAACACAACAAACCATCACCGCAAGATTGCTTCCCTCCCCACTTAAACGCGGCCTGCTCCTTGGCGCAGCCATCCTTGTTCCAGCAACCAGTTCCTTTGCAGAGGAAATTGCCGCATGGACATTTGCGACGGACTCCGGAAAGCCAACCACCTCCGGCGCTCCCGTCGTTTCCGCAGAATCCACGCCTGCAAATGAATGGCCGCTAACCCCAACCCCCAAGGATTTGGATTCACCGATGGTTTACAAAGAGAGCGTCTATGAGAGTTCTTCCAAATACCCGCTCATGGTCGAGTTCCCCAATATGAAACCCGATTTGAGAGGTTATCTTCAGAACACCGAGTTCAATAGTCTGGTCGGGCGAAAATCCTGGCGGATTGATATGGAAGTGACCTTTGAAACGGTGTCCGCAGCTGTTTTGCTGGAAATCGGTGGAACCGAGCGCGGGTCGCTTCGAGTGATGAAGCAGTTTAAAAACGGAGTCAGAATTAGTCAGTTCAAACATTTTGATGCAAATCTCGAAGGCATTGTTTTAGAGCCCAAAAAACCTTACAAAATCAGCCTAATTAAAGAGGGGAAAATGCTCTCGCTGGAAATCAACGGCGAATCCCATGAAGTAAGCTCAGGATCTCCAGCTATTAGCGCGCCTGGAATCAGCATCGGTGGCCCGACAACTGCGTCCTACGCGACCCCGGTCGGATCGATCTCCGCGATCCGCATTCAAAGCACGGAAGCGGCTCAATAAAGCAAGCGCAGAGAACGGCAGATTTTTCTTGAGGAGCAGCATCCCTGCTCCTCGAGAAATCCCGAAACAAAACTCATGAAAAAAACCAACATGTCTCCCTACACACTCGATCAACTCGCCACCGCCTGGATGAAGCGCCGCCGCAGCGTGCTTGCCGCAATGCCGGGACTCACGAACGACAAGGGATCGGTCCAAGCCGAGGCCGATCTCTGCGCGATCAAGCACCCGATTTTCCCGCCCTTCAGTGCCAGCGGCGAAATGACGGGGCAGGCCATGATCGGCGATCGTCTGCTGTGCCAGTTGGCGCCCGAGGTGAAGATCCGCTGGCGCGCCTACCGGATCGAGCGGGTTTGCCAGTGGGATGATTGGGAATTTTCCAGCGAGACTGCGCTGCTCCCCGGAGAGGCCGGGGTGGTGGTGCGTTGGCGGGCGAAAAATCTGGCCAAGACGCGGCGCAAGCTCCCCTTTGGCATTCTGCTTTCGGGGCGCGGCAGAAACAGCAAGGGAGAGGGGTATGCATGGAGTGTGCCCGAAATACCGACCGATGTCATTAATTTGCGGGCCAGGACAGGACTGCGCACCGGCATTTCCAAAGGCAGCATTCCGAACTCGCTGCTTTTCCAATCGAAAGACGAATCCGCCTGCACCCTGCAGGTGGCAAGCACAGGCGCCAAAGTCTCGAAGGAAAACAGCCGATTCAACTGGGATGTGAATCTCGCCGCCGGTGCCGAATGGCAGGGTTCCCTACTCTGCGCCTACGGCACCACGCCGCGTGAGGTCAGCGCGCTGGCAGGCCAATGGCATGATAGGATCGACGACGCATTCACCACTTCGAAGGCATGGTGGGAAGAACTCTGGACGGCCGCCTTTACTCCCGACTCCAACCACTTCAGCGGTCACATGCCGGTGTTGGAAACCTCCAACAAGGCTGTCGCCAAACTTTACTACACGGGCATCCTCACGCTGCTCTGCCTGCGCCGTTGCTACAAGGACTCCCTGCTCAAGACCGCCTACCTCACGCTCGCTCCGCGACGCGGCGAGGGCTCGATTTACCTCGCATGGGATCTCCCCTACATCGCACCGGTGCTTGCGCGGCTGGACCCCGAGGCCTTGGCCGAGCACTGGAAGTTGCTCTGCACTGCGCCGCTCTTCTCGCACATGTGCGTAAACCTTTTCAACGGCGAACACCTCTCCTTCCCCTGCGTCAGTGATCCGCTGGCACGCATCACGCCGGTCTTGGAGCTCGCCAAGCGAAACCGCCTCGGTTCCCTGCTCGAAACGAAAATCGTCCGTTCCGGAAAAGCGGTGACCAAATTTAAAAAGAACGGCGAGGCAGTCTATGGCCCCGACAAAAAAACGAAGCTCAGCGGCGCCGATGCCCTGATCGAGGCAGCGACCGCGCAGAAGCTTTTCGCCCTCGGCAAGACGGGGCTCGTGGACTTCGGAGACCGGGGCAATTACCTCGAGTGCACGACCACCTACGCGCACGGCACGGCAGGTCACACGGCGGTGCAATACGCGGCCCTGCGCGACCTCAAAGGCTTTTCGAAAAAAGCTGTCGCGACAGATGCCGAATCACGCCGACTGCGCGACGCCGTGCTGGGACTCTATCGCAAAGGCGAAGGCTTTTTCGATTGCGAGCACACCGATGGCGAACGCCATGCCGCGCGCAACATCTATGACATCGGGCTTGTGCTCAACGCCCTCGGGACGGAGTTGCCCGCCGCGATGGTCAGGAAAATCGCCTCCTTTGTGCAACGCGATCTCGTCACGCCGACCTGGGCGCGCTGCATCGCCTCCTACGATCCTGACTCGGCCAGCGGCCTGCGCTGCGACCACCAATGGGCCGGATGCTTCGGCGCATGGCCCGGTCAATTCATCAGTGGACTGAACAAGGCGGGTCACCGACCACGCTGGGTGGTGGACTGGGTCGAGGGACTGGCCAAGGTCACCGCACAGGGCCCCTTCGCGCAGGCCTACTTTGCAGAGGATGTCATGACTCCCGAGGCGGGCGGCGCGGCCAAGGCTTTCGACGACTTACCGCAAGGCAATCACTGGCTCACCTGCAGCGGCGCATTCTACAGCCACATGGTTCTCGAAAGCCTGCTCGGCCATGATGAAAAAACCGGCAAGCTCGATCTCTGGCCCGGCCTACGCGGAAGCTTCCGCATCGGCTCCCCCACCCCGAGGAAATGAACGCGGAGATGCTGGATATCGCCCGTCAGCGGATCCTGCTTCGGATCGAGGACATCCAAGGCTCCTACACGATCCCCCATATCCAGTCATCGCGTGATCTCGATTTTGAAGTAACATTCAGTCATCCCTCCGCGGTCGCCGCGCGGGTGGAGCTTTTGCAAAAAGGTTCGCCGTGCGGTGCGATCTTCGAAGCACCGTGTCAATCGCCGACGGTTCATTTCCTCGGACTGGCGCTGGGCGAGTATGACATCCGCGTGAGCTTCCATGACAAAGGTGGCGGCATCATTTCGCAGGAACTGCACAGCGGCTTTGCGATCGGCACGGTGATTGGTGCGATCGGCGATAGCATCACCGAAGGCTATCACGGCAAAGGGTATTGGCGGGATAATCTCGACCTAAGCGCCGACGATTTTCCAAGCGACTCGGTTTCCAAGGATGGAAGGAATTTCCCGCAATTCTCCCCCACCACTCATGTCCATCGCCCGGAGATCAACTGCTACGCCAGCTGGATGCCGCGCCTCAACGATTTGCTGAGCGCGCAATGGCAGCACCCGGTATTCATCGCCAACGAAGGCTGGGGCGGCATCGACACCGCGCGGTATCTGGAAATGATGAAAGGTGACCGGGGCTGGCAGGATCGCATGCAAAAACTCCGGCCCTCGCTCTGGCTGATCCATCTCGGCGTGAATGACGAGCGTGCACAAAAAGCACCCGCTGAAGTCGCCGCCAACCTTCACGCCATCATCGATCTTCTCGCCTCCGACTACTTGGCTGAGCCCGCAGGCATCTTCCTCGCGACGCCCTGCTACGACTATGCGCCCGATGCCGAGACATACCTTGCCGCGTATCGGGAGGAAATCATCAAGCTCATCGACGCGCGCGGACTGCGCTGCGGGCCCGACTTTTTCTCCGCCTATTCCAAGGACAAGGAACTTCACTACGGCGAGGATCCGGTGCATCCCAACGAAGCCGGGATGGAATTGATGGCTAATCTCTGGGCCAAGGCTCTCCTATCACCTCCCACAAAAACCGCATGAAAACGACTTCCCCACTCACAGGCGTGCTTCCGGTGCTGCAATACCCGGTCCGGGCAGATGGGGGGCTGGATGTCCCAGCACTGCGGCGAGAGATTGATTTTGTATTCGCGTCCGGATGTGCCGGAGTCACGCTGGCCATGGTTTCCGAAATCACCCGCCTCACACTTGCCGATCGGTTTGCGTTGTTGGAGGAGGTGGTGAGCCATGTTGACGGTCGAGGGCCAGTGGTCTGCTCAGTCGTTGCGGAAAGCTCCGCCCAAGTGATCGAACTAGCCAAGGGTGCATTGGACCGTAGAGCCTCAGCGTTGCTGGCCGCTTTGCCGCTCACTTACCGAGTCGAGCCTACCCAGCAAGAATCGTTTTTCCGCGCCATTCTCGAGGCCGTCCCGCTTCCACTGATCCTACAGGATTCAAGCGGCTATCTCGGATTCCCTCTCTCGATGGATGTGCAGTTGCGCCTGTTTAGGGACTTCCCCGGG
>JBIKUM010000038.1:0-13400 GCA_044347585.1 Terrimicrobiaceae bacterium | reverse complement strand
GAAGCCATCAAGCGGGGCAAAGTAGACCTCGGAAATCAGGAGGTCGCAGGCACCGTTGGTATTGATCCACTCGATCACGGCATCGGAGTCGGCGGCGATGCCGGGGGCAGGTTTGCCGAGGGAAACGAGGGCCTGCGAAATTGAGGATGATGCGTCGGAATCGCTGAGGGCGAGGAGCGTTTTCATGTTATGGTTGGCTGGAGAGGTAGAGTGGAAGTGGATGTTCTACTGCGAGCGATCCGGGGTCGGCCCGGGTGTCTTGGAGGTCATTTTTGTAATAAATACCGACAACATAACCGGCATAGGTGAAGTCGGGCTTGGCGGGAGGGGTGTAAGCGGCGTTCAAAAGCTCGGGCTCGTTGTTGCTCCAATCCACCGGCGGGCTGATCCACTCGGTGAGGACCTCGGAGTTTGTGAGTTCAACCAGTCCAGTCTGATCGCGTTCGTAAAAGAAAACATGAACGGCCATTTTGCGCGGATCGATCGATTGGTTGGGGCGGGCCTTGATCGAAATGCGCAGGTTTTTTGCACCCTTGGGAGCGTCGCTCAAGCGGGTCTCGATGATTCCAAGACTCGCGCCGGGCTGGAGGCCGAACTCGTCGCGCATATCGGCTCCGGCCTCGTTGGCGACCACTGTCGGAATCGGCGTGCTCTCGGGCAGGCTCAGCATGGCGATTTTGCGTTGTGTCTGGGCGCGCGTTTCGGTGGGAAGCTCGGGCAGCTCGAGGACTTTTTTATAGGACTCCGCAGCGGCCTGCATGTCGCCTTTTTTTTCGTAAAGCCGTCCGATGCGAAGCATGATACCGGGGTCTTGGGGCAGCAGCTTGTCGGCCTCTTGGATTTTGGCCATGCCGGCGTCATAGTCGCCGATGCGGAAGGACTTGTCGGAGTCGTCGACCATTCGGCGGATTTTTTCGAGCAGGGCCTCGTCGAGTTGCTCGGCTGCCGTGGCTGGCGGCGGTGTGCTTTGCGGAACAGGCAGGGGTGCCGGCGATGGATTGACCGCAACTTGGGGTGTTGGCTGGGGCGTGATCCTTTTGACGATGTCCTTTTGAAGCAGCGGAGCGTAGTGCAGGGCGACCACGCCGACCTGAACCAGAAAAAAGAGCACGAGCAATCCAGCGGCAACCCGGAATGTCGGCCCGGCGGGAACCCGGGGGATCGGTGATTGGGTGGATGGCTGGCTCATGGTGGAATCACAAAGCAAATACCCGCTCGTTCGTAAAAATCAAAGAGCTATTCAAAACGAAGACCCCGATTTCTGGGCGCTGTCATGCGTGGACGGATGCTTTTTGCGCAGCAGGCAGAGTGTTTCGCGTCCTTGCCGTTCGGGGTAGGTCGGCGGGGCGACGACTGTTTCAAGGAATTCAAAGTCTTTTTTAAAAAGTGCTCCGATTTCCTCCATGTCGCAGCGGAATGGCGGCGAGTGTGGATCCGTGTTTTCAGGATTTGTAAAAAACACGGCCAGCAGGATTCCCCCGTCGCGGAGGGCGGAGGCGGCTGCACGAGCGTAGTCGGCGCGGCGCACGGGTGGGATGGCACAAAAGCAGGTATGCTCGAAAATCACATCAAACGCCCCCGCCGGAACGGCATTTCCCGCTAAAAAATCCCCCTCCACATAGCACTCGTTTCCGGCTTTTGGAAATCCACGCGCCAACTGCAGCGCGGAGGGTGCTATATCGATTCCCGTGACTCGCTCGGCTTCGTGGGCCGCGATCGCACGCGCATCGTGTCCGGCCCCGCAACCGGGAACGAGCACGCTGCCTTTGAGCGGCTGGTTTTTCAACCTGGCAACCAACGCGGGATGGGCGGCTCCTTTGTCCCACGGGATGTCCCCCACGAGATAGCGGGCATTCCAGTCAACGCCGCCGCCAGCGTGTGCCGAGTGAGATGCCATATTGGAATTTTCGGGAGTGTTCACGGATCAGGAAAGGGAGGTCTTTGGCGAATTCCAGTTCGAAGGCGGGGCGAAGCAGGTCGGCGAGGACTTCCTGGGATGGCGCCGCGTGCTCCGTGCCTCCGAGCCAGTTTTCTTCTGGAGTGAACTCCGGCAGCCAGGAAAAAGGAGTTGCCAGCAGGAGTTGGCCGCCTGGAGCGATAAGATTCGCCAACCTTTCGATGAAGCGCAGCGGCTCGGGAAGTCGGCAAACAAGATTCGCGGCCAAGACCACATCGAACGCACCCAATTCGCTTGGCAGGTTCATGGCATCCCCCGTTTCAAAATCCACTCGTCGGCGATCTGTCTCCTCCGGCACGCGGGCCACGAATTTTTGCATCCGCTTGCCTTCAAAAGCGACCGAGGCTTCAAGGCTGCCCGTCATTTTCAATTCCTCCGCAGCCCGAATGAAGGCGCTGGAGAAATCAATGCCCGTCACCTTGGGGATCAATCGGGCCAGTTCGAAGGATGACGCTCCGACTGCACAGCCGATGTCCAAAGCTCTGCGTGCAGGCAAGGACGAGTCGAGAAGCTCGGTCACCACTCGTGTGGGAAACGCCCACGCCTCATGCGGAACCGGCAGTGTTCCCGCCGCCTCGGCGACGCTGGCGTAGTGGAAAAACAAATACTCATCAACCAATCGCCGGGACTCGTAGGGATTCGACATTCCCGACATCTACCATTCTCCGCCCACCTTCGGAAACAGCACTCGCGTGTTCTCGGCCGCGCTGCAGGGCGTTGAAGCCATCCAGGTGGAGGTGGAGGTCAATACCGGTTCCGGCAACCCGGTGGTGATTGTCGTTGGACTTCCCGATGCCGCCGTGCGCGAGAGCAAGGACCGCGTCACCACAGCCATTTCCAACAGCGGCTTCCGCTGGCCCCGCGAGCGGACGACTATCAACCTCGCTCCGGCTGATATCAAAAAAGAAGGTCCGAGCTTCGATCTGCCTATTGCCGTCGGTATGGTCGCCGCAGCCGAGCGCGCCGAGTTGCCGCGACTCGAGCGCTGCTTCGTCATTGGCGAACTCGCCCTCACCGGCGAGATTCGCCCAATCAAAGGCGCCCTTCCCATTGCCGTGGCTGCACGGGATCAGGGGATGAAGGCAGTGATCCTCCCCGCCGCGAATGCCGCCGAGGCGGCCATCGTCGAGGGGATCGAGGTCTATGGCGTTAAAAACCTCCGCGAGGCCTACGAATTTCTCTCCCGCAAAAAAGAACTCACCCCCGTGCGAGGAAGTGCCGCCGAGCGCCTCACAGCGGGCTCGTCCGATGATGTCGATTTTTCCGAGGTCAAAGGCCAGCATCAGGTCAAGCGCGCCATCGAGGTTGCCATGGCCGGTGGACATAATCTCCTGCTGATCGGCCCGCCCGGCTCCGGCAAGAGCATGCTGGCTAAGCGGATTCCCACGATCATTCCGCCGATGACCTTGGATGAGGCGATCGAAACCACCAAAATCCATAGCATTTGCGGTCTGCTCGACGAGTCGAACGCTTTCGTGTCCAAACGCCCCTTCCGTTCGCCGCACCATACCATCAGCGATATCGGACTCCTCGGTGGATCCACAAATCCAACGCCGGGCGAGGTCAGCATCGCCCACAACGGCGTCCTCTTTCTCGATGAATTGCCGGAATTCAAACGCTCCACACTCGAGGTCATGCGCCAACCGATCGAGGACGGCAAGGTGACCATATCCCGTGCGGCTGGAACCATGACATTCCCCGCCGAATTTATCCTCATCGCTGCGATGAATCCCTGCCCGTGCGGATTTCACGGCGACCCGCAGCGCGAGTGCCGCTGCTCCAGTGTCCAGATCGAGCGCTACCGGAACCGCATCTCCGGCCCGCTTCTCGATCGCATCGACATCCATGTCGAAGCGCCCGCAGTGGCCTTCAAGGAACTCTCCGGTGGCGGTTCGGCTGAACCTTCCTCGTCTATCCTCGAGCGCGTTTTGCAAGCCCGCGCCATCCAAAAAACACGTTTCACTGGCGAAAGAAAAACCGCCTCCAACGCCCGCATGTCGCACAGCCAGATCAAAAAATTCTGCGCCATCGACGATGCCTCCCTCGAAATGCTCCGCCATGCCATGGAGGACCTCCACCTCAGCGCCCGCGCCTACGATCGCATCCTCAAAGTCTCCCGCACCATCGCCGACCTCGCCTCCAGCGAACGCATCACCCCCGACCACATCGGCGAGGCCATCCAATACCGAACCCTCGACCGCAGGCTCTGGGTCTGAAAAAGCGGCCAAGCCCGCTGGTGGTCAGCCACGCCTCCGGCCTGCGCAACCGAGACGGTCACGCTCCCCTCTTTGGCGAGTTTTTACGAGAGCGCTGAAAGCAAAAAGCGGATGCCTCCTTTTGGTGGCATCCGCTTTTGAGTGCTGAATCAACTTTTAGCCGGCGATGGCCATTCCGGCTGGGATGACATGGACCTTGGAGCGGAGGAGGTCGAGGTCGGTGAAGGGTTTGATGGATTCGATTGTCACCTTGCGTGTGCCGTTTTCAGCCGGGAGTTCCAGGCTGGATCCTGTGGCTGCGCCGAGGAGGGCTTGGCCGACGCCGGCTTTGTAGGAGACGATGCCGAGGTCGGGGGCGCTGTCCCACGCTCCGAGAATACTGAAGGTTTCGCTGGCTCCGTCTTCGTTTTTAATGGTGACGACGGTTCCGATGGAAACCGTGGCTGTCGCGGGATTCTCGAAGTTTGTTCCGCGGGCGATAACCAAGTCGTGCTCCATCTCGGCGCGGCGGCGTTGGAGGACGCGCTGGTGCTCCTTGGCGGCCTTGAATCCGGCGTTCTCGCGGAGATCGCCTTGTTCCTTGGCGATGTTGATGTCGCGCAGGTTTTGCGGAATTTCCTTGGTGATGAGGTTGTCGAGTTCGGCTTTGCGTTTTTCGAGGCTGGCCCAGGACACGATGAGGTTATCGGCCTTCTCGTCGTCCTGATGGGCGCCGGTGATCATGCTCTGTGTGTCGGGGTAGAGCTTGACGATGCGGGCCATGAGCGAGCGCTTGGAGAGGTCTTCAATCGCCGGGGTGAGCAGGAGTTTCCGCATGGAGTCGCGAACGACATCGCGGCTGGCTCCGATGAGAAGGTCGCCGATGAGGTCGCCGTCGTCGATGAGGAGATCCTTGAGGCGCGAGGTGCGTTTTTCGGCAAGGAGATCGGCCTCGAGGGCGCTGAAAACGGCGGCGAGAAGCTCGGCGTTGAAGAGGGCCGGGAAACGCTTGTCGCGCTCTTTACAGAGCCAGATAAGCATTTCGGAGGAAATCGAGCGCTCGCTGATCCATTTCTCCACGGTGGCTTGGAATTGCTCCTTGCGCTTGTGTTTTTCAAACAGGCGGCAGATGTCCGAGATCAGGCGGGCGCCTGCGTTGGGAAGAAGAGCGATGGCTTTGTCACCCCAAGCTTCGCCGAATGCGGGTTCCAAGGCTTCGAGCACGCGTTTTTCCTTCGAGCCGGGGACGGATTCCAGAATCTGGCCGAGCTTTCCGGGTTCGCAAGCGATGATGTTGGCGATGGTGGGAGCCTCGGCACCGGCTTGGAGGTTGGAGAATTTTTCGAGCAGGTCGTCGCGGGCGATGAGAATCTCGATGGCCTGCGAGGGATTGAGACGGCGGGCGCGCAGGGCGGCCTCTTCGATGAGCGTGACGATCGCTGGGAGTTCATCCTGGCTGCCTGCGAGGTCTTCGAGGGATTTGGAAATCTCCTCCAGCGCGAGAACTTGATCGCGTGTGTGGCGGGCGGCGCGGAAGGCGTCCAAGAGACGGGTGCCCGAATTGACGGGCGTCTCCAGTAGCACGAACGGATCGGTCTTTTTGGCCGGCATGCCGAATTGGCCGTCGGACTTCATTTTTTTGCGGGCGGCATCCCACCAGCGTTTGAAGCCGGCTGCGTCGAACACTCCCGGGGTCAGCGCGGAAGCGATTTGCTCGGACGAAGCTTTGCCGCCGAAGTCGGCGAGAATTTTTTTGACCAGTGCGGAGGAGTCGGATTTCGCGAGTTCGCGAAGGCTTTCCGGATTGGTCTCGCGCTGGGCAAGGATATGGTCCTCGGCGATCGGCGTGAGGGTTTCAGCCGCATACACGGCTTGCATGGGGTGGTTTTTCTTGGTCTTGAAATCAATCAGGACCTGGCCGGCGAGAAGGTTCCATTCCGCGACACGTCCGAAGCCCCAGCTCTTGTGGGTGCAGTAGGATTCGGGCGTGAGGCGGGCGAGTTTCTCGGCGGTTTTTTTATCGAGGGCGCCGCTGTCAACGGCTTGGGCGAGTTCATCTGTCATCCCCTCTGTTGTCACAGAAAACCCCCTATCGATGCAAGGGGAAGAAAAACGCGCCCCGTTGCGAAGTTTTCCCTTGCGGGTTCGGGCGCTCGCGGCAATGTCTGCGCCCATGAGCAAAACAGAGGAACAGGTGTTGGTTGTGAAACGCGAATTTTTCGACGGCTTGGGAAGTTTTCAGGGTTTGTGCCGGCGGGTGGATGACTACCTGCCTGCGTTTATGAAAAAGGAGAACAACTTCTTCGTGCCTCGCGGCGCGGCGGAGGAGGATCCCTCGCTCAAGCAGATCATTCCTTACGCGGTGTTCCGGCATGGTGGGCGGATTTTGCATTACACACGCGGTGCGAAATCCGGCGAGAAGCGCCTCGTGGCGAAGTCCTCGATCGGTATTGGCGGCCATGTGAATGACACGGATGAGTGTCAGCATTTCGATCAAGCGACTTATCACAATGCCGTGAAGCGCGAGATCAGCGAGGAGTTGCGGCTCGGCGGCGGCTTCGCTGAGCGGGCAGTTGCTTTGATCAACGACGATTCCAGCGAGGTCGGTCGCGTGCATCTGGGTATCGTGCATATCGTGGATTTGGAAAATGACAGCGTGAGCGCCGGGGAGAAGGCGATTGCCGAGTTGGGCTTTGCGACGCGTGCGGAGTTGCTCGCGCGGCGGGATTTCTTTGAAACCTGGTCGCAGATCGTGCTCGACGGGTTGGACGAACTCGACACCTTTTAGCCTGCGCCCTTGCATGGTGGGACGGGGTTTCGCATGATTTCCAGCATGGATTATTTGAAGCTGGCGCGTCGCGTTTTTGAGATCGAGCTTTCCGAGATCGAGGCCACGGCCGCGCGCTTGGACGGTCAGTTTGTGACGGCCGTAGATCTCATCAAGGCAGCCGTGGAGCGGCGGAACAAAGTCGTCGTTCTGGGGGTTGGAAAATCCGGGCACATTGGCGAAAAGATCGCCGCCACGCTCACCAGCACGGGCAGCACGGCGGTCGTCCTGAATTCGCTGAACGCCCTGCATGGCGACCTCGGCATCGTTGCCGACGGGGATGTCGTGCTGGCCCTGAGCTACAGCGGGGAGACGCAAGAGTTGCTTGCCGTTCTGCCAGCCATTGTGCGCTTCGGTTTGCCGATTATTGCAATCACCGGTGATAAAAATTCCTCCCTCGCGAAGGCTGCGCAGGTCGTGCTGGATGTTTCTGTAACGCAGGAGGCGTGTCCATTAAACCTCGCGCCGACATCGAGCACAACGGCGATGCTGGTCCTCGGTGATTCGCTGGCGATGGTGCTCCTCGAGAGCCGGGGATTTCAAAAAGAGGATTTTGCAAGGTTCCACCCGGGAGGCAGTCTCGGGCGCTCGTTGCTACTGCGGGTGAACCAAATCATGCGGCCGGTTGGGGAAATGGCGGTCATCTCGCCTGCCACACCAATCGTTGAGGCGATCCAGGCCATGACATCCAAACGGGCTGGCGCGGCTGTGGTCATTCATCAGGATGGCACGCTCGCCGGCATCTTCACCCACGGCGACTTCGCGAGGCACTTTCCCGAGAACCCGGGTATCGCCAATGCGCCGGTGGGGGATTTTATGAGTTTGCGGCCGGTGACTGTGGATGGCAACAAGCTCGCCGCCGAAGCGCTTCAAATTTTAGAGCGTCACCGCATCGATGATCTCGTGGTGGTCGATGAAGGACGGCATCCGATCGGCGTCGTCGATTCGCAGGACCTCACACGCCTGAAGATCCTTTGATCCTCGCCTTCCACAAACCCTATGGCGTGCTCTCGCAGTTCACGCCGGATGGCAGCGCGAACCGTCCGCTGGCGGAGTTTGGATTTCCGAAGGGGGTCTATTCTATCGGGCGTCTGGATGCGGACTCTGAGGGATTGCTGTTGCTCTCGGACGAGGCGCGTTGGAATGAGCGTCTGCTCTCGCCCGCGAACCATGTGGAGAAAACCTACCATGTTCTTGTGGAGCGCTTGCCTGACGAATCGGCGTTGGGGCAACTGCGCGACGGCGTCGTGCTTGACGGCAAGCCCACGCTTCCGGCGGGGGTCCGGTTTTTGGATCCCCAGCCGGAATTTCCACCGCGCGATCCGCCTGTGCGGTTTCGCAAAAATGTGCAGGATTTCTGGATCGAGTTGCGCCTGCGCGAGGGGCGGAACAGACAGGTGCGGCGCATGACGGCTGCGGTGGGGCATCCCACGCTGCGGTTGATCCGGGTGGCGATTGGGGGAGTCTCGCTCGGGAGTTTGGTTTGTGGATGTTGGCGGGAGTTGAGTCTTGGGGAGATCGGGATGCTGACGGGCGGGTCGTGAGAGACGCCGCTGCGCGGCTGAAAAATGGGGCATGCGAGACGATGCCCCTCCCGGATTTACGAAATGCGCGGCGGGCTATTTCTGGGGGAGGAGAGTCAACTGTGATGCCTTGGTCACTTTGATTTGTGTCTTGGATTTGTAGGCTTCGAGGATTCCTCGCACTTCCACGCGTTGGCCTTTGTATTTTTCGAGATCGCCGATGGCTTTGTAGGCGGCTGGAAAAATCGCTGCTACGAATCCGTGTTGGCGGTCAGTGGTGAAATCCAGGAAGCGGATTTTGTCGGCGTCGCTTTTGCCTACGGAGATCACTTTGCCCCGCACTACGGCTTCTTGTCCGATGGATGCAAAAAGTTTCTCCGTCTTTCGGGCGTCGATGGAAGGCGTTTTGCCTGCAAGTGCGGTGTGGCAGATAGCCAGCACCAAAGCAACCGGGATAAAAAACCGACTCATTTGAGGAGTTTTACTCAAAGCCCATGCCCAAGCAGTCGAGCATTTTGGTTGTGAGATCCTTCTCGAAAAATGGCTTGGTCATGTAAGCCGTGGCTCCTGCCTTGATGGCTGTAATAATGGCATCCTTGCTGCCTTCTGTGGTCAGCATGAGCACGGGTAGTGATTTCCAGCGTTCGTCGGCGCGGATGCGAGTGAGAAATTCGAGCCCATTCATGTTCGGCATATTCCAGTCCAAGCAAACGAGTGAGAATCCCTGGGGGTCGGCTTCGAGGACGCCAAGGGCTATGTGTCCATCCTCTGCGGGAACGCAATCTGCACCTATAACCGATGCGGCAGAGGCCACGATACGGCGAATAAGCATTGAGTCATCAACAGCTAGGACTTTCATAGTTTGGGGCGGGCGTTTGAAATGTAGGATTTTGAAAAAAACAAGCAATATGAATTCATGGTAGTCGTATTCGACTAAGTTCCCAGAGTCTGGATGATGAGCGAATGCCAACCAGTCGAATAAGTCTCGTATCCGGGAGAGGTCGCTATCGCGTAGAGTGTGGGAATGCCGTGGTCTTCGGCAATGGTGAAGCCTTTTCCTTGAAGGATGAAAGATTCAAGATGGGAAATATTTAGGCGCTCCTTGAGGATGGCATTTTTGGAATCAGCCAAGATCGTTCCCGTAGGATCAATGATGCAAACTCTGGAAACTTCTTTCTCGGATTGGGAAAGAGGTGTGCGGTGAACGATTGTCTGGGCGAGCGCTTCCCAGTTGAAGAGAATACCCAGAACGCCAATCAATTCGCCGTCGGGCTTTCCATTTTTTCGGACTCCGCATGAGTAGGCCAAAACATGCTGACCTTGAACCAATGGGGAGGCATGCACGGTTTCGAAGCCAAAATCATCACCGCTTGCAGATGTGCGCGCTTTGCGGAACCACTCATTGGCGGCCACATTCATGCCGATGGATTTATATTTTCCGGAGCGGCCGTTTGCGATGACTGTGCCGTTCAGATCACACAACACGATGTCATAATAGACGGTATAGGCGTTCAGGATCACTCCCAAGCGTTCGCAGGCGTGGCGTGAGGAGTCGGTGCCGGGGTTGGTGAGCGCATCCACAGCGCTCGCATCCGTGGCCCACCAGCGGACATCGCAGGAGCGCTCGTAGAGGTTGCGGTCGATGAGATCGATATTGGTGAGTGCGAGGTCCACGAGGCGTCCACCGCGCACGACGGAATCGAGGCGGTCGCTGATTTCGGAGAGTTGTGTGATGTCGTGCTTGGTTTCCTCTGCAAGGCCTTCCGCGACTTGTGCGGTGTTTGTGGAGAGGTTTCCGATTTCATTGGCGACCACGGCGAAGGTGCGCCCGGCATCGCCGGCTTTGGCGGCTTGAATCTGCGCGTTGAAGGAAAGAAGTCGAACGCGCATGTTGATGTCGTCGATTTGTCTCAGCGAGTTATTCATCTTGCTGGAGATGCTCTTGGAGAGCTGGCGGATGCTTTCGATCCAGTTATCGAAGGAATCGGTTTTTGCCGAGTTGGAAGGTTGGATTTGTTGAGTTGCCATAAGTCTTAGGATTTTATTACTGAGTTACTCTTTATTTTCTTCTGTAAAAGAAGGATCCGGCTATATTTTCTGCTGCAAAGAGATGCTGGTGCGTGAAGAGGGATTCTGTTCCACCAAGCATGAGGTGTCCATTCGGTAAAATGATCTGCGCAAGTCGGGTGAAGAGGTCTTTTTTAAAATCCTCCTCGAAGTAGATGGCGACATTCCTGCAGAGCACTAAATCAAACAGGCCGAGATTCGTCAGATCATCTTGGAGGTTTCTTTTTTTGAATGTCACCATCGATCGAATTTGGGGCTTTAATGTCCAAGTATTTCCGGGAGTGGATTCAAAGAAGTTGTTCTTCCAATAATCCGGGAGGCCGCGTGAGATTTCGAGTTGGCTGTAACGGCCGGCGGATGCCAAAAAAAGCGTTCCTGGGGAGATGTCGAAGCCAGTAATTTCAAACGATGAGAGGTTCACGCCGCCCAACATGCCAGAGGCCTTCAGTTTATGGAGGAGGAGGGCGATGGAATAGGGCTCTTGGCCGGTGGAACAGGCAGCGCTTAGGATGCGAATGCGAGATTTTTTTCCACTTTGAAGCAGTTTCCCCAACTCCGGAAGGATCGAATTTTCAAGGGCTTCCCATGGGCGCGTGTCGCGAAACCAGTAGGTCTCGTGAGTTGTCATGGAGTCGATGATTTTGTCGCGCAGGCGGCCTGTGGCATCCGCTTTTGCCATGCGTATGAAATCCGGGATATCCACGGCTCCACTTTCGGCGATGATTTTGCCGAGCCGAGCCTCAAAAAGATAGCGCTTCTCTTCTCCCAAATGAATGCAGCACGCTTGTGCAACATATTCCGAGAGAAATCCCAAATGGTTTGGGTTTTTAGAGAAATCAAACATATGCCCTGAGATTTATCGGCCTTCTTGGTTAAAGTCTGAAAAGCTTATTAATGCGGGGCCCGATTTCTTGAAGTGGCAAGATTTCGTTGCTTAGATTTCTCTGAGCAACGGCTTGAGGCATTCCATAAACTGTTGAAGTTGATGCATCCTGAGCGATGCACCATGTGGGCAATGCGTGTTGCAAGGTTGCCACGCCATCGGCTCCGTCAGATCCCATCCCTGTGAGAATAATGGCAATAGCGCCGCGCAGGTTACATTTGGCAGCGGAGTTAAAAAGCACATCCACCGAAGGACGGCACGATTGCACGGGCGGGCTGCTGGTGATGCGGGTTTCGATTTTTTCTGCATCGTTTCGAAAGATTTCCAGATGGAAACCTCCCGGGGCGATGAGCAACTCTCCTGGCTTGGGGATATCGCCATTTGCCGCCTCTTTGATGGAAATCGCGCTGATTTTGTCCAACTGCTCGGCCAAGGATTTGGTGAAAGTGGCAGGCATATGCTGCACAAGTAGGATGGGAACGGGGAGCTTGGCCGAAATACTTGGTAAAACAACAGAAAGAGCATTCGGCCCGCCTGTTGAGACGCCTATGAGGACCAAATCAGGAAATGGCGGTGGTTGGAGGCGCTTGATCGGTGCCGCTGCCGTTGGACTGCTTGGCTCGGGAGCAGCGTGCAAGGCCGAAGCCGAGGCGCCACGAAGGCGCGCCATCGTGGCAACTTTGCGAATATCTGCTTTAAGAGCCTCCATTCCAGACTCAAATGAAGAGCCTGCAGGTTTGGGAATGAAGTCCATCGCTCCGTGAGACAGACAGCCGATCGTGATTTCTGCATCTCGGCCTGTGGCTCCGCTCACCATGACCACCGGCAAACCAGGGTGGGACTGCTTAATTTTCTCGAGCGTTTGCGATCCGCTCATTTGATCCATGAAAACGTCCAGCAGAACAAGGTCGAACTTTTCAGATTCGAGACGCTTGAGCGCCAGCTCGCCGCCCGAGACAGCTACGGTTTCCGCTCCCGGAACGCTTGAAGCAGCGTCCGAGAGAAGTTTCCGATAAAGTGCTGAATCGTCAACGACGAGAATTCGCATGAAACAAGGGCAGGGTTACAACTTGAAGCGATTGACGAGTTGTCCGAGGGAGCTGGCAAGGTGGCTCAGTTCTCCTGCGCTGGAGCTGATGCGCGAGGCTCCTTTGGCAGATTCGCTGGCGGCTTGTGAGACGCCGTTGATGTTGCGTGATACTTCATCCGCACCGGAGGAGGCATTTTTCACATTTTCAGACAGGCTCTTTGTTGAGGATGTGACATTATGAAGTGAGCGAACGATTTCTGATGTGGTGGCGGATTGTTCTTCGACGGCGGCCGCAATGCTGGAAGCGATCTGGCTGACTTGTTCGATGACCTTGGCCACATCATCAATCGCCTCCATGGAATTCGAAGTGTTTTCCTGGATGAGGCTGACTTGGAGTCGGATGTCCTGAGTCGCCGCTGCGGATTGGCGGGCGAGTTCCTTGACCTCGTTGGCCACGACGGCGAATCCACGACCGGCTTCACCGGCGCTGGCGGCTTCGATAGTGGCGTTGAGCGCCAAGAGGTTGGTTTGCTCTGCGATTTGGTTGATTAGTTCCACGATTTTTCCGATCTGGCGCGCGGACTCGTCGAGCTTGAGCATAAGCTCGCGTGTTTGGCGGGCTTGCGTATCCGCCTTGCGAGCGATTTCAGATTCCTGGGTGCAGTTGCGAGCGACCTCTTGGATGGATGAGGACATTTCTTCGACGGCGGCGGCTACGGTCGTAGCGGCTTGGCTGATCTCGCCGGCGGATGCTGTCATGGATTTGGAATTGATGGCCAGTTCCTCTCCAGCAGCTGCAACGGTATGAGCCTGAACATTCGTTTGTTCCGCACCGGCCGCTTGGGAATTGGCGGTTTCGGTCAAGATCGAGGCGGATTCGGTCAGCGCTTCGGATGTATGCGTGATTTCCTGCACCAT
>JBIKUM010000150.1:0-7343 GCA_044347585.1 Terrimicrobiaceae bacterium | reverse complement strand
CCTCATCACCGCGCTTGAGTTTGACGCTGCCACTCAGGTCGCCGTCAGCCAGTTTTTTGACTGCTTGGGCGCATACCACGATTGGTTTGCTGATAGAGCGCCCGATGAGCACCGCAGCGCCAAACATGAAAATAACGGCACAGGCCGATATGATCCATGTGATTTCCACCACGCGCTTAAGCAAGTCCTGCTCGTGAACGCTCACAAGGACATGCCAATTGGCGTTCGGATATCCTAACGCGCCCTTGCTTTTGGCTGAACCGTAAACAGTCCATTCTTTGTGGTGGGGATCAAATTCCCTGCCGATCGAGGAGGTTTTGGAAAGAATGTCTTTGGCGGCTTCTCTTCCTTCGGCAACAATGTTTTCGGTAAGAATGACTTTGGAATCTTTGATAAAATCTTCGCTTCCTGTGGCAGATGGGTCCAGTTTTCCGAGCACAAGGCCATGCTCGTTCAAAAGTGATATCTCAGTGGATAAAATTCCACTTTCCTTCATTTGCTTGTAGGGTTTGTGTAAAATATTTTCGACGAATGCCATATCTGCAAAATTCTTCCAGACGCCCAAGAATTCTCCGTTTTTCCCCGTGATGGGCGCAGCGAACCCAATGGTTTCGAAATCGATGCCGAGGAGTTTATTGACATCCAGGTCTCGAGCCGGCTGGCCTACAACGGTGCCAGTCAAGGTATCCGATGCCGTGAAACGGCCTTGTTTGGCATTGACAAACCAGTCTGCGCCGGAAAAGTCTTTGCCTAAGAGGTAGTTGGACTCTATTTGTTTTCCTAAGGCATCCAATGAATTGACGGCAACAACCTTGCCATTTGCGTCAACGATGAGGCTGATCGGGTAGCACCCGTAGAGTCTCACATAGGTATTGATGGCCTCTGTAAGAGAAGAAGGGTCTTTTTCCTCACCGCCTAGAAAATTTCTTGCCACCGGGTTGGAAGCAAAGGCTTGCACATCACCGTAGCGTTCGAAGAGATTTCGTTCGATGATTTCGATCGATGCATCCGCATGGGCGAGAAGTTGTTTCTTCGAAAAGTCAGCGATGCGGTTGGCGGAGTTCAGGCCGAAGATGGTCAATGCCATCACTGGAATCAGGCCACCTATGGCCATGCTGATGATGAGCCGTGTTGAGAGGTTGATTTTCATGGTATTTTAATTGGTGAGAGTTGCTGCTTCTTTGGTGTTTGGTAGCTGGGTCATGTGGTGCTGGGGGTGGCCTGGCTGCTGCTGCGAATTCGCCGTGAGCATGAAATGGCCTTGAGCGAAGAGTGATGTCTCGTCTCCGCCTGCGCTGAGCATTTCGGCGATCGCGTCGAAATCAAGGACCAGTGAAAGGCGATCCGATAGGACAGCGCTGCCCCTAAGTCCTCTGGCTCTGAATGTGGCTTTGTCGATTTGGTCTTCTGAGAGGTCGGCGGAATCGACGATGCGAGAGGCCACGATGCTTAATCCATCAAATGGTGGTCGTGGCACAATGAGGAAAAATTCCTCTGCGCGTTGGGTTTGTGGCTTGATGGGAAGAAGATCCGAGAGTTGGACCAATCGCAGCGTGGAGTCGTGGTTTTTGCGTAGGCAATCCATCGAGCCGATGCGCTCGATATCGGAGGCCTTGACGGATTCGACGCGCATGACTTTTTTGAGGTGAATGGCCAGGAACTCGCCATCGCTTTCTTGAAAAATCAGGACGCGCTCGGAGGTGGAGTCGGAAAGCGAGGTTTCGCTTGATTTCGAGGCGTTGAGAGCCAATTGAGAGGCTGAAATCCTGCCTTGAGCCATCGAATTCGGGTCCAGAATCATGGCGATTTCACCCTGACCTAAAATCGTGGCTCCTGTATAATAAGGCACGGAGCGAAGATGTCGGCCGAGAGGTTTCACCACGATTTCCTCGTTGCTGATGATTTCATTAACTATCAGGCCGTAGGAAACATGGTCCAATCTCAGAACGACCACGAAGTTCTCTTGTTTGGTATTCTCCCGGGGAGGGTGGCCCAAAAGGTCGGAGAGATCCACGACGGGAAGGAGTTGTCCTCGCAGCTCAAGCACGCGTGCACCGCCCATGGATTTGAGCGGGTATTCCTCTCCAGGGTGCACGATTTCATCCACATTGATCTGAGGCAGTGCGTAGTTTGTGCCTCGGCAGCCGACGATCAGGGCTGGAACGATCGCCAGTGTGAGAGGGAGGCGAATAATGATGCGTGTGCCTTGGCCCAGTCGACTTTCAAGCTCCACATGGCCACCGAGTTTCTCGATGTTGGTTTTTACCACATCCATGCCGACGCCTCGGCCGGAGATGTCGCTCACGGCTGCAGCCGTGGAAAAACCAGCGGCAAAGATCAGCTGGAGGGCTTCCGAATCGGTCATGCGGGAGGCTTGATCGATGGTGATAATCCCTTTTTCGACAGCTTTTGATTTAAGGCGCTCGGGATCCATGCCGCCGCCATCGTCGAGGACCTCGATCTGGACGCGCCCGGCAAGGTGCGCAGCCGAGAGGCGAATGGTGCCACAGGAGCTTTTGCCTTTGGCTATGCGGTTTGATGGGGCTTCGATGCCGTGATCGACGCTGTTCCTCACAAGGTGGGTGAGGGGGTCGGAAAGACCTTCCAGAAGCGTGCGGTCGAGTTCCACATCGTCGCCGAAAATCTCAAGCTGGATTTCCTTGTTCAGCTTGTGGCTGAGATCTCGGACGATGCGTGTGAATTTCCCAAAAAGACCACCTACTGGCTGTAGGCGGGCTCGCATGATCGTATCCTGGAGATTGGAAGTGACCGAGCTGATCTCTTGGACCACGGATTGCATCTGGGAATTGTCAGGGCCATTATCGGAACGGCTTGCTATGCGCAGGAGGCGGTTTCGGCCGAGAACCATTTCGCCCGCCAGATTCATGAGCGAGTCGAGAAGGCCGACACTGATGCGAATGGTTTCCTCTGGTTTGCGTCTGGCAGCTGCAACGGGCTTGGGATCAATCTGTGTGGCTGCGGGCGCCGCAGGTTGAGGCGCGATGGCTGGGACCGGCGGCGAGGTCGGCACGATGCTTTGAGATACAACAGGCTCTGGAGCCGTTTCCTGAATCTCTTGCGGCTCGTGCACGACAGGAGCTGTTTTTTCAGCAGGTGCTGTTTTTACCCATTCGCCCAGTTTCGAAGAGTCGATCTGGTGGATGTTTTCATCGGCTAGGCCGAGTGCACCACAGAGGATAAATGGCTCCAAGGCCGTTACAAAAAAGAAGCGGCAAGAGACATCGGCCTCTGCACAGTTGGAGAGAGTGACATGATCCGGCAGTGAGGCCTCCGTGCCTATGAGCGTGCCGAGGGATGTTAGCTCTGATACAAAGTGCTCAAGGGTCTGTGCTTGAGATTCGATCTCTTTTTCCAATCCCGCTTGCACGATGTAGAAGTTTTGTCCGTGCTTCAGGCCTTCCAAAAGATCGTCTGGATGGAAATCAAATCTCGCAAGTTCCCTGTCAAGGACGGAATCCGATTTTTTTTCCGGAAGTTTCGGGGCCGGTGTTTCGGCGCCGCTTGCGGCAGCCGACGAGGCCCCCGAGGAAGTGCCGTCGAGAATGGCTTGGAGGCCTGCAATCTCGCCTTCACAGGCTATTTCTATGGCCCGTTCCGGGTTGCCGAGCATGAGGTTCAGTTTGTCCGAGGTCGAGATGAGCAGGCTGACCATGGGTTGGTCGGCCTTGAGAACGGCATCCCGCAGGAGCGACATCACGCTCTCCATCACATGGGCCAGCTTGACGATGGGGTCGAAGCCAAAGAAGCCAGCTCCACCCTTGAGGCTGTGAACAGATCGGAAAATGCTGTTCAGTAGGGCATTGTCTGTTGGATTCGACTCAAGGGCCATCAAATCCGTTTCAAGTGTCTGCAAGTGCTCGCTCGACTCTTGAACAAAAAGATCGAGCATTTCCTGATCGGCACTCATTCGGCGTCCTCCTGGGTTATGATGGACATGCGGCGTTTAAGATTGAACACATTCAGAAATTGTTTCGCTTCCGGCGAGGCTTGGATTTTCAGGGCGAGTCCCCGGTTTTGACATTCCTGAGCCAGGGTAAGTAGAATCTTGATCGTTCCCGAGTCGAAGCTGGCGGTCTCTGAAAGGTCGAGTTCGACTGTGCTTGCGCCATCCGCCTTTTCGAGTGCCTTCTGGAGCTGTGGGGCGGCTTTGGCAACAGTCGAGACGTTCAACTCAAGGCCAGGTGTGATCTTGAAGATGCCTTTTTGGTTCTTCGTTTTCATGCCGAGTGGTTTTTCTTAAGCTCCGACATGGACACAAGGTTGCCGATTTGCAGCACGGTGGTGAGGGTGTCTTGAGAGCTGATAACTCCGGCGATGAAACGTGTATCCAAACCGCTGAGTGCCTCCGGGGGAGGTGGCAGAACCTTTGTTTCGGGCGGTAAAATATCACCAATGGCATCGACTAGAAGGCCGGTGGGGTCGGCGTCCGCCAGCTCATGGTCTTCGGGTGGGTGGGGAAGGCGCACCAGGTCGTTTGTTGTCTTGAAAACGATGCAGCGGCTCGAGGGGCGGTTTTCAGGGATGGGGTGGCCGAGGCGTTCCTCAAGGTCGAGAGCAGTTAAAATCTGGCCCCTCAAGTGCACGACGCCGCGCACATAGGAGGAAGCCAGTTTGACAGGAGTCACGGATGGGCAGCGCAGGACTTCTTTGACCCAGAGAAGGTCACAAGCGTATTGCCGGCCGCAGGAAGTGAATCCCAGCCATTGCGATTCTCTGGATAAGGGTCCTGCTTTTGCGAGGCTAAGGTTCACTTAAGATATGGTGAGGGTTAATCGTTAAAACGCCTTTTTAGCGGCGTCTCGATTTGGGTAAATATCCAGCGTGGTCTGGCCCTCAAATGGATTCTTGATATCTTTGAATGCAGCAACTTTCTGGTTGCTTGCCACGAGTGTGGGCAGGGTGAAGATGTCATCATCCGATCCCACGATGCGCCACGCGATATCCAAGGCCTTTGCTTCGACAAGGATGCATGCGATGGCTCGGAGCAATGGGATTTCAAACTTTTTGACTCCAGTCAGATCCATGATGAGTTTATTGTGCCCCGAGTTTACGAGGCCGGAGAGCCTGGCGCGGGAATAGCGAACCAGGTCGAGTGACCCGATCTCACTCAGATCCTCCGGCATGGAGACAACGAGCGCATCTTCGTCCATGCTGTAGAAGAGCGGCGTGTTATCCAAATCCATGGCCCGGACCAAGCGGTCTGGAAGCTCATTCAGGTCGAGAGGTTTCGTGATGCTGCCAACAAATCCTGTATCCTTCGCATTGTTTTGCTCGAAAGTTGCTGTTTTGACACAGAGACCCATAAGCGGCACCTTGCTCAATGCGGGATTCGAGCGCACGGTTGCGTAGAATGTGAGGGCTGCCTTGTTAGGGTAAGCGAGGCTTATCAGAATGATGTCGGGTGTATTTTCAACTGGCACCGAGGAGGCGACTTCTGCAGCCGCTTCGGTCGGACTTGCACTACCCACGACTTTCCAACCGCGATTTGAAACCGCTTTTTGGATGGACTCGATGATGGCCGGGTGCTCGTCAACGACGAGGATCTTCAGAGCTTCTGTTACGGATTTCTGTTTCTTGCCCGGTCCTGCTGCGGCAGCAGTTGGCGCTGCAGCCCCTTTGTGTTTGAGGTCCACCAGCTTTGATACGCGGTCAACCACGTTTGCTTCTGTGAAGGGTTTGACGATGTAGTCGCGGACACCCATTTTGGCGATCTTGAGCACATTCTCTTTGCCTGCCTCGGCAGTGAGCATGATAACTGGAATGTCTTTGAGTGCCGGGTCCGCCTTCAATTTGCCGAGGCATTCCACGCCGTCCATGACAGGCATGGTGACATCGAGAAGAATGACATCCGGTTTCTCATTGGCTGCGACTTCCAGACCTTCGGCTCCATTGCTGGCGAACAGCATTTGGACATCATAAGGTGCAAAGCCTTTGTTGATAAGGGTGTGAATCATTCGACTGTCGTCGACGCTAAGAATTTTAGGTGAGCTCATAGATAAAAGAAAAAGTTAGTGTTCCAATGCGGCAAAAGCTTGAACAACCAAGCTGCCGGGGCATCCCTCAATCGTGTATTCGTTCCGAACGCTCACGGAGGCTGTCTTTGCCGAGACTTGGATGTCATCTCCCCTCACGACGCTGGGAATGCTGAGGCTGCAATTGAAACCTGAATCGCACAGCTGGGACTTGAGGTTTCCCGTGATCATGTTTGTGAGTTCTGCAACGACATCTGAAACATCTTGGTCGCTGGCGCTTCCTCCGAGGATTTTTTCTGCCACGCACTGCGCCAGATCATAAGAAAAAGCGGTATAAACCATGCCGTTGACTTTTCCGCTGAGGCCGATGGAACCAGTCACGCCGACCAAACTTGCAGGCTGTGGTGCGTTTTCATTTCCCGTTCCAGGTTTGGCCGTGACACCTACCATGGTCTGCATGACCTCAGGAACATATCGGTTAAGAGTTGCTAAAAATAATTCGCCACCGGGCACGTTAGAGTTTGACATATTAATTTAGTTTGAACTTGGGCACATTTTTAACTGCTAAGAACTCCTCAAATTCGGCGTTCTCCCCTTGATGCGGCGACTCTTTGACCAAAATTACTCCATGTGGTCAATCGTCTTGTTGGATAAAATGGGAATTCCCTTCAAAATTTCCCGCTTTCGAGTTCCAGTGTGATGGTCGGGCGGTCGCAGACCTCGGCTGGGCCGAAGTATTGAATTGGGCCGGGGAATGCGTATTGGGTTTCTTTCGCCCAGGATGCACGGTGTTTTTCGAATTCCTTGAAGGCAGGGCCGTCGAGTTCGACGAGGGCTTTTTTGATGACCGGCACCATTTTGCCGTGTCGGCGTTCCATGTTCATCATCTGGGCCATCGGAATGCCACCAGCCTGCCACTCGGCAGCAGGTTTCGTGAGGCCGCGAACCGAGCAGATGTAGCCTGTGAGGCCCTCGCGGAGGAGGAGTGCGGCGGTGAAGCCGAGCGTGTAGGTGTAGTCGGCGTCGAAGTTCGACGGCACGGCGCAGCGGCCCTCGTAGCCGAAATAGTGCGGCTGCGGCGAGAAGCTGGCTTTGTATGTGCCGGCGGCTTTCATTTCCTTCAAGCGCGCTTCGACGAGGTCGATCAGGAGGCGCTGGGTGTCGATGCGGGCGACTTGCACATTACCGTGCGGATCGCGGTCGAGGATGAGTTGGTTCGCGATGTCATCTGGCAGGCTGCGATAGAGCGAGGCGGCGGCGGTGGTGAGCTTCGCGGCGACGAATTCGCGTTTCTGCGGGAGTGTTTCCAAGGCGTTGAAGGCGTCGCCATGGTGGGCGAGGGTTTCGTTG
>JBIKUM010000271.1:0-4162 GCA_044347585.1 Terrimicrobiaceae bacterium | reverse complement strand
AGCCTGGGCGGCTTGGAGCACATCGGCACTCGAGGCTACTGTGACTTCCTCCAGTTTCAGCCCAGCTTGGGGGAAAAGTTCCCGCGCAACGCCAATGACTTTCACAGAGTTCGCCTCTGCGGCATTGTAGATGGTTCCAATCGTCTTGGCTTGTGGCATCATCGCGCGAATCAATTCGACCATGCCCATGACAGGCGGAAAGGATCCGATGCCGGTGACATTAGGCAAGTGGTCCATGAACGACTTGCCCGCGCCTGCTGCGATCGGATCGGAGCAATATGTGAGCACCACGGGTTTGTTTCGCACCGTGCTGCAAGCCACCGAGATGACCGGCGTGCTCATCGCCACGATCAAATCGACATCCGACGAGGCTAAAGTCTGAATCATAGCGGGGATGTTGGAGATTTCTCCCTGGGCATGAATGCGGCGGACGGTCAGGTTTTTTCCCTCCTCCAAACCCTCGGCGCGGAGGCCGTCAAAGAGTCCCTTCATGCAGAGGTCCACCTCCTCCTCGGGGGCGAAATAGGCGATGCCCAAACGATAGGTGCGATGCGGGGCGGGCGTGGGCATGGGCGGTTTCAGGCGGCCGTCAGGAAGCTTGGTTTCGTCGGCAGTAATCCATCCGTTTGCTTTGGCTCGGATCGAGGCGGGAATCCGCCAAGGGTCGCGCAAGCCGACAAGGGCGGTTTCATTGTAGAGGAACAACTTGGGAACAATATTTTTTACAGGAATTGAGGCAGGACTTGTGCCGCTCAGAACATCTGCAGCGATCCCGCCGGTTACCCGTCCCACTTCGACATAATCGGCTCCGAGATCGAAAAGCGCACCGGATTTCACATCCAGCGGCTGCGAGGTGAATACCGGGATGCCCGCTCGGCGGGCGATTCCGATAATGCCTTGCGAGGCTGGCGCGACCGTGATGTCACCGCTCATCCAGATGGCTTGAACTCCTCGGGCGCAGAGTGCGGAGGCCGCTTCCAAAGCATTCGGCGTCGAGTCCACCGGTGACTCCAACAAATCGATCCCAAGATCACCGCAGACCTGGCGTGCCAGCATGGTTTGGGCCAAAGAATTTGATTCCGAGGGATTCCAGACGAGTCCAACCGAGCGCAATTCCGGGTAAAGAGCGCGGGCAATTTTGAAGGAGTCATCGACAGGCTGCAAACAACCGGAGCCCGTCATATAAGGTGGATGAATCGATGGATCTGCTGGATCTATGCCCACTCCAGCAGCGAAGGGATCCGTAACCAGGCCGAACACATGCGGTGTGCCGTTGTGGTTCGCGGCGGCGACGGTTTGCAGTGACGGGGTGCTGATCGTCACGATGAGATCGTAGACACCCGAGGTGACCTGTTTGGCGATGGCTGTCGCGGTGGCCGAGTCGCCCTGGGCGTTGAAACGGCGGATTGCTGCACGGGCCCCATCGTCATACCCCCGTTCGGCCAACTCCTGAAGCACGCCCTCGGCACCCTTATCTAATGCGGGAGTCGATCCGTGCTGCACCAAGGCAATCCGGAAAATCCGCTCGGGCTCCATTCCCATGATCATTCGCGAGGATCGGCGGGATCCCAGATCGCCCAGGAGCAGCGCGGCGGAAGCCAAGAGAATCAGAAGGATTCCTGGCATGAGGTGGCGGATGGAGCGGCGAATCATGGAATTTCTCCGGAACTTGCAGTCAAAGACAATTCCATATCCAGCGGCGTTAGATCAAGACAAGGTGGCCCATTAAGGTAGCTCATGCGGGCCTGACTCACTGTCATTTCGATCGTCGTCAGGCTCACCGTAGAGGCGTCCGCACGGTGCATACAAATCGAGTAGGCGGAACGCTCTGGAAGGTGCGAGCGGTGCAGGCTGAGAATCCACTCCCGCGAGCCGGCATGGGGGGCGCTCTCCGCATCACACAGAGCGGATGAGCGGGCGTGCTGCGCACCGGCCTCGTCAATGCCCGAGGAGAACCAATGGGTTCGCACCCAATCATGGGGCCTTGATTCCAATGTCATTCCATCCCACATCCACTCGCTCAGGTGGCGTTCCCGGGGAACAGTCATGATCAACCGGAAGGGCTTTGTGCGACCGAGGTCGATGCGCTCCAACATGGCGGCAGCCTCCCGGGACCCGCTTTTTTCGAGAAGAAGCGGGATCACCCGACCCCGGCTTTCGCTTGCCGGGTGATCCGAATCCGGGCGGATATTCCAGTTCAACAGGGCGAGTGAAAGTCCACACTCATTGACTCCAACCCATGTGCCGCCACTTGGTTCGGCGGGGTAAATCGCCGCAAGGCTCCCGCAATGAACCAAGGCAGGCGGATGCGCAATCGGGCGGGAGTTCAGTTCATCGCGATTCATAGCCAAAAACGCCCCCTTGGAATGCGGAAGAAAGGAAAGCGAGCACATCAGTCGGCGGGTGGGTGGGTGGACTTGAGCGAGCGGTAGCGGAGGAGTTCTTTAACGATCGTCGCGGCGCTTGCGGAGTGGTGACCCCGGCGGCGGTTGGCATCGGCGATGGCAAAGACCAGTCTCCACTGGCGAAAAAGCAGGGCGTAGCTCTCGGGCAAGGATTTCGCGGCATCGTAGGCACTGGTGGCCTCGGACGAGGCTCCATTGAGTTCCAAAATCGTGAACTCCTCGCCGCGACGGAGTTTTTCCGGGCAGGAGTAGCGGACATCGTAGCGTCCGATGAAAAATCCTTCGACACCCTTGGAGATTTCATCGACCCGAGATTCCAAGCTCTCGGTAAAAAGCGTCTCCATGCCATCCTTGAAAATGCAGCCTTGTGCGTGATTGCCCGCCTCGACGAGACGGATTTTTTCGCCAGGAGCGGGAATGTCTCCTTTTCGATTGTGGAAGCGGGCGAGATAGGTTGAAGCAATGAGGGAGGCTCTGGGGTCGTCGAGCACGAGTTGCTCCAGCGTGCGGCATCCATCGCCTTCCAGATACGGAAAGACCTTGTGGGTGATGGCGAAAATCCGGCCACGCGAGTCCCCGGGAAAACGATAGTAAAAGAGCCCTGCTTCGTGGGGACCCCTGACATAGGGTTGAGCCACTACTGATGCGGTCACCGTCGCAAAATAGTTTTCGATATCCTTATGACTCCCGACCACCTTGAAGCCGCTTCCCCGCTGGCCTATGTCGGGTTTGAGAATGAATGGAAAAGCAAGGTGACCCTGCGTGATCAAGTTTTTGAGGGTCTCAATCCTGTCTTGGCCGGAGGGCAGAAAATAGGTTGGTGCCGTAAAAGCCGGGCTGGATTTCTGAAGGGCGTCGAGGATCAAAAATTTCGATTCGCCGATCAGTCCGCCGGTGTAGAGGCCGGGATTCGCACAAGTCGGGAGCGTTGCACTTCCATATCTCGCGGAGAGCAGGGCGTAATGCGCGGCCACAGGAATGTAGAAAAGCCAAGACGGCCAGAATTCCCACTGCAGAAGTTTGTGCGGTGGCCTTGACCTCATGCGCCCGGAGCGCTTGCTGTTTGCAAACGGTGGGCGACGGTCGAGGGAGCCACCCCCATGGTGCCGAAGAGATCGATTCCTCGCATGGCGCCGATCATTCGTATCATGGCGTGGTGGTGGATCGCGTGGGAGACGCAGAACATGAGTTCGCGGGCTGGAGTGGAGGGAACCGGCGTTGTCTCCTCGCAGGAGTAGGAGACTTTGCATCGGACTTGAACGGCTTCCGGCAAGTGATCTCCGATTTGATCCAAGCGGGCGAGGAGTTCCGAAGTTTTTGCAAGCGCCGCAGAGGGGTCGTTTTCGATGAGCGGGTCGCGTTGGCGGGAGTCGTAATCCACAGTGCCGGATTCCAAGGAATCGAGGAGGTTTTGGAAATGATCCAGGCAGTGGCGGAAATGGGCACCGATCGAAGAGTCGAAGGCCTCCGGAACTTTCGCCGCGTAATCAAGCGGATCGATCATGCTCAGAATCGGTTGTCCCTTTTCGAGGATTTCCTTGGCGGCGACCGCCATTGCATCTGAGGAACTCACGGCAGCAGTTTGCCGATGAAGGGAATCCGTCGGCGATCGAGTAATAACAGCACAACAGAGCAAACGATGACGGCCAGCGCGAGACCGAAGAGTGTGCCATGGTCGCCTTGAACTTGAATCCCAAGGATGAATAAGTGGGTGGCGACGGCACCGCCCATGATCCCCAGCGCGAGCACGGCTCCCA
>JBIKUM010000411.1:0-6027 GCA_044347585.1 Terrimicrobiaceae bacterium | reverse complement strand
TCGAGTGCAAATGAGATGTTCGGTGGAATGGGATTTTTACAAGGATCAGCAGGAGGAACCGGCAAACATCCAGGCGGATTTGGCGGCGGTGGAGGTGGGTGGGATGATGACAACTTCGGATATGGCGGACGTGGCGCAAGCGGCGGCGGCGGTGGCTACAGTGGCGGTGGGACTGGAAGCAGTGGGCAGTACTATTGTGGCGGGCCATGGTGCGCATATCAGTCGAGAGGCGGCGGCGGCGGGTCGTTCAACAGCGGGATGTACCCTGGTGCGTCGGCCGGTGTGGGACTGGGATCCGGTGAAGTCCGGCTCCACGTGGTCCGCATCATCGGACTCAATTGCACCCCCGGCTGCATGGAGCCGGGCGCCTGCAACTACAATCCCCTCGCCGTCGAAGAAGACGGTTCCTGTGAATATGCATCGTGCCGCGGGTGCATGGACGCCACGGCATGCAATTTCAATTCTGCAGCGCTCATTCCGGCACCGGACCAGTGCGAGTACTTCAGCTGCTCGGGCTGCATGGATCCGGCGGCCTGCAATTACGACGCCACCGCTACGTTGAATGCCTTCAATTGCATCTATGCGGTTCCCTTGCGGGACTGTGCAGGGAACTGCTACATCGATTCCGACGGCGACGGTGCGTGCGACGGAGAGGAAGTCTACGGATGCACTTACCCTGCGGCCGACAACTACAATCCCTCGGCCACCCAGGAGAACGGTACGTGTACCTTCTTCGGGCTCGGAGGGGTGGAGGTGTACGGGTGCACCTACCCGACCGCCTGCAACTACGATGCCTTTGCCACGGCGGATAACGGAACCTGCGTCTTCGCGGACTGGGGGTACACCTGTTCAGGGGTGTGTTTGTTCGATACCGATGGCGATGGGGTGTGCGACGACTTTGAGGGCTGCACGAACCCCGCCGCCTGCAACTACAGCCCTGCAGCCCAGGACAACGACGGAAGCTGCGTCTTCCCGCCGACGGCTTACACGTGTTCGGGAAGCTGTGTGCTCGATACCGACGGCGACGGCATTTGCAACCCCTTCGAGGTGCCGGGTTGCACCTCGCCCGGTGCCTGCAACTTCAACCCGTTTGCCACCGACAACAACGGGACATGTGTGTTCCCCGGCACCGGGTACACGTGTGCGGGGCAGTGCATCGCCGATTTGGACGGAGATGGCGTTTGCGACGTGAACGAGGTGGAGGGCTGCACCCACAGTTTGGCTTGCAACTTCAATCCGAACGCGACGGAAAACGACGGAAGCTGCTGGTTCCCGGCACTCCATTATACATGCGCCGGAGCCTGCATTGCCGATGGCGACGGGGACGGCATTTGCGACCCGCTCGAGCTCGCAGGATGCACCTATCTCGGTGCGGACAACTACAATCCTTTGGCGACAGACGACAACGGATCCTGTGTGTTCAGCGGCAACCCCATTCCCGGTTGCATCTATCCCACAGCGTGCAATTACCAGCCGGCCGCGACGGCAGACAACGGTTCGTGCGTATTCCCAGCGTACGGATACACCTGCGCAGGCACCTGCATTGTAGATACCGATGGAGACGGGGTCTGCGACGTCTACGAGGTGATCGGGTGCATGGATCCGGAAGCCTGCAATTACGATGTGGAAGCTACCGATGCAGGTCCGTGCAACTACCTGATGCCCGGCATGTACTGCGATGGCACCTGCTACAACGATGCAAACGGGGACGGAGTTTGTGATGTTCTGCCAGGGTGTACAAACCCCGTGGCGACGAACTACAACCCGGCTGCTACCCAGGACGACGGCAGCTGCGTGTTTGCCTGTGCGAGCTGTGTCCCGGTGTTTTCTCCGGCTGTGACGAACTCCACGGTAGGGTGCCTGAGCGATTTGCCAGCAGTTCCGCCGGTGCGCATCGCGATCAATCCCTGCACCGGGGATACGCTTGAAGTGGTCAGTATGCTCATTGCCAGCAGCAACAATCCGTGCACGGGTTTCCGCCGCTTCCGGCACCTTGCGCTAAACGACGCATGTGGAAACTTCACAGCGGTAGTGGAGCAAATCAGCGTTTCTGAAACAAGTCCTCCGGTGCTCGTTTCCGTGCCTACAGGCCTCGTGCTTGCATGTGATGCGGCTCCCGCATATGGCGTTGCGGTGTTCTCAGATGCCTGCACCCCATTCACAGTGGCCTACACCGAACAGGTCATCCCGGGTTCGTGTCCGAGCACGTACAGCATCGTCCGCACGGCACAGGCAACGGACCTCTGCGGAAACGTGGGCACGGGCAGCTACGTCATCCACATTGTCGACAGCGTGGCTCCCGTTTGGAACACTTTCCCGCTGGACGTGTCCCTCGCCTGCGGTGAAGCCGTTCCGACCCTGCTGCCCGGAGTGAGCGATGCATGCAGTGTTTGGACCCTCTCCGAGGGCCAAACCACAGCCCCAGGAGCATGTCCGGGAAGCACGCTGGTCTACCGCGAATTCACCGCTGCCGATGCCTGCGGCAATTCGGCCCACCGCACCCAAACGGTGACCTTCGTCGACGCGGTCCCCCCGGCTTTCATCTCGATTCCAGCGGACATCACCATCGCCTGTACCGCACCGGTTCCTGAAGACGTGGCCACCGCATCAGATGCCTGCGGGCCAGTTTCAGTGGCATACAGTGATGTTTGGGAACAAGGTATCTGTGCCCAGGAGGGCATCATCCACCGTACCCACGTCGCCACCGATGGATGCGGGAATGCGGTAAGCTTCGAACAGCTCATCGCGGTAGAGGACACCACGCCACCGGCAATGCACGGGCCCAGTTTAGTTCAATCGGGCTGCGCAGGGTGGCAGGAGCCCATGCTCTTCGCTTCGGATGCCTGCGGTTCGACCACGCTCGTCTTCTCGTCCACCCCCGTGCAGGCAACGGCTGCGCCGGGCAGCGCGGTCCGGGTGTACACCGCCACCGATGCTTGTGGGAATGAAACTACTGGCGTTCAGTTAGTGACGTTCTCGGAGTCGGAGTGCGGAGGCTGCACGTCTCCCTTTGCACTCAATTTCGATCCGAACGCTGTGTACGACGACGGGTCGTGTATCGCTGGGAACACGGCATCGTGCATGGGGGATTTGAACGAGGATGGGGTGGTTTCTACCGCTGACTTGCTCTTGCTGCTTGCCGCATTTGAAACGGTTTGTACGCCATGAAGTTCCACATTCTCGCATGGATTGTGGTGGTGGTTTGGGTTTGGCCTGTGCCCCGGGCACAGGCCCAAACAGATTACACCCTCACCATCGAAGCCTTCACCGCGCACACCACACCCTATCCGAATATGTTAACCGGCGTGCCCGACAACTTGAACGGCATGACGACCTACCGGTTCTACGTGAACATGCTCAATCCGACGGACTTCCTGTCTTCGGTCTACGGGATTGCGGGGACACCGATGCTGCTGAACACCACCACAGGGTCGTTCTACAACCACCTATTCGCTACCGGTGCCGATGTGGGTGGTATCTCGGCGGCTTTCTTAGGCTTCGCACCGGGTTTGAACTACGATAGTTACGTGACCATCGGGCTCACGTCCTCCGCAGTTGCCCCCGCCTCGAATCCGAATCTCGTCGAGAGTGCGGGTCAGCCGTGGAAACCGAATTTCACGGTCGGAACCCCGACCTCAGGCCAAAACGTTCGCATCGACGACTCGCAGGGCGGAGCGTGGTTTGTGTTAAACGGGTCACCCAATGGGTATCCAACGGGTCCAGCGATGCGGGTGCTTGTCCTCCAGCTCACCACCGCCGGAGTTCCGCATGGGGTGATGAATGTTCAGATATTCCCGCAAAGCGTGGGGGCGAATGAATTCACGAGGACTTTCGTTTTTTCGGGTGAAGGTACTTTTTCGCATGCCCCAGCGGTGTTCGGATGCCTAGACCCGACTGCCTGCAATTTCGATGCGGCGGCGAATATGGATTCTGGATCGTGTGCCTATGCGGCTCAGGGTTTTTCCTGTTCCGGGACCTGCATCTTAGACATCGATGCAGACGGTGTGTGCGACCCTTTAGAAGTGTTCGGATGCACGCATCCCCTTGCTTCGAATTTCAATCCCGCGGCCACGGAGGAGGACGGGAGTTGTGTCTTCCCCTGTGCGAATTGTGCACCCGTCTTTTTGCCTGCGATTTCGAACTCGACGGTGGCCTGTGTGAGCGAGTTGCCTTCGGTTCCGCCGGTGCGGGAGGCGTTCAACCCATGCACTGGCGACACGCTGGAAGTGGTCAGCATGTTGATTGCAAGCAGCAACAACCCGTGTACGGGATTTCGTCGGTTCCGTCACCTTGCCCTGAACGAAGAGTGCGCAAACTTCACTGCAGTCATCGAGCAAATCAGCGTTTCCGAGACAAGTGCGCCTGAGCTGGTTTCCGTGCCCGTGGGCCTGGTACTTGCGTGCGATGCGGCACCCGAGTACGGGGAGGCTATTTTCACCGATGCGTGCACCCCGTTCACCATCGCATACGCCGAAGAAGCACTGCCGGGAACGTGTCCGAGCAGTTTCAGTCTGGTGCGGACTGCCACAGCCACAGATGTCTGTGGAAATGTGGGCACGGCGAGCTACGTCATTCAGATCATCGACACGGTCGCTCCCGAGTGGGCCACATTTCCTCCTGATGAGGTGTTAGCCTGTGGTGATCCTGTTCCGAGTGTCGTTCCTATCGTGGAGGATCAGTGTAGCTCCTGGACTCTCGAGGAGAGTATAACGGTAGAGGACGGTCTGTGTCCGGGGAGTTCGGTTGTGTTCCGTGCATTCACCGCAACCGATGCCTGCGGAAATGCAAACCATCGGGTACAACAGGTGAACTTCAACGACACCGCTCCCCCCGGATTCGATTCTGTTCCAGTTGACATCACGGTGGAATGTACCTCGGCACTTCCTGAGGAGATGGCCACGGCGTTCGATGGGTGTGGGCCGGTTTCTGTGGAGTTCGTGGACACCTGGGAGTCCGGTGACTGTCTGCAGGAAGGGTGGGTTCACAGGACATTTGTGGCGACAGATGGTTGCGGAAACACCACGAGTGTTGAGCGCATCATCTCGGTTGTGGACACCACGGGACCCGTCATCGTCGGGCCGCCGCTTGCTTCGGCACTGTGTTCAGAATGGGCACAAGCTCTGATTGAGGCGAACGACGCGTGTGGGTCAGTCGAAGTGACGTTCAACTCCACTCCACTTCAGCTCTCGGAAGCTTCGGGAGGCACGGTGCGGGTGTACACGGCTACGGATGCCTGCGGCAACGCATCGACGGCAGTCCAACTCGTGAACTACAGTGACCTATCGTGCGGTGGTTGCACGGATCCTTTCGCATCGAATTACGCTCCCGAGGCCGTCTTCAACGACGGTTCCTGCATTCCAGCAAGTACATCTTGTCCGGAGGATTTTGACCTCAACGGAGTTGTGGGCACAAATGACTTGCTGTTGTTTTTGTCGGTTTTTGAATCCTCTTGTCCTTGAGGACCTTACTGAATGCCTCCACTCGCCATGTTGAACCGCTTCGCTTCGTTTCCTGATGTGTGCCGCACGCTACCAACCGTCCTGGGCGCGCTGGTTCTCGGATTCCTCTCCTTCCTGCCGTTTCGAGGCACCTCCCAGGTCACTGGGATTTCTGTGGAGACGTTTGCCGCACCCGGAACTCCCCACTTACCGGCCGGTATGACGACCTACCGCATCTATGCGAATACAACGAATGCAAATGACTTCATTTCTGCTGTGTTCGGCGATGCGGATACTCCCCTGACCTTCAATTCGACTGGGACGATTTACCAGAATCCGTTCGGAGCAAATTTTGCTCACAACGTCAACGCGAACATCTTCGGAGCTTTACCTGAATTGCAGTACGATTCGTGGTTGACGATCGGAGTGATCCCTACGGCTGGGGTGTCGCCGTCCACCATCAACAGCGTTGGCATGTATCCAGCTTTGGACGCCTTTGCCGCAGGCCAGTCGCTGAATGTGAACCACAACAACGGTGGGTCTTGGTATATACTCTTCCCGGATGCTGAAGGGTATGCAGGCGCGGATT
>JBIKUM010000365.1:0-2545 GCA_044347585.1 Terrimicrobiaceae bacterium | reverse complement strand
CTGGCGCTCTTTTTTTGGCCCTCGGGGTCTCCGGGCGGTGGCACCGTCCTCAATGCCGAAACCCTCAAAAAAATACCCCTCGATGTCCTCCTGCTCATCGGAGGCGGTCTGAGTCTCGCCGCCGCCATGCAATCGAGCGGTCTTGCTACTTGGATCGGCAACCTCGGTTCGCAGGCCGGTCATATCTCGCCAACTGCCCTGCTCGTCCTTGTATCAATCGTCGCCATCAGCTTGGCCGAGTTTACGAGCAACACAGCTACAACCGCAGCATTTTTGCCCGTTGCAGGCGCGCTTGCACTCAGCCTGGGACACTCGCCAGTCGCACTTTGCATGGCTGTCACGCTTGCCAGCAGTTGCGGATTCATGCTGCCTGTCTCAACACCGCCCAATGCCATCGTTTACGGAAGTGGGCATGTCACCCTGCCGCAAATGATGCGGGCAGGGTTCTTCCTCAATATTGCCGCTCTGATCCTCCTATCCATCTGGCTTGGATGGATAGTCCCAAAACTATTCGCACTCTAACCGGAAGGAGCACCCTTACAGCGATCCCTGCGTTCAATCGAATCTCGGCGGATTCGTATTCGCGCAGCCATCTTGTGGCTTTGAACTGCAAAGTTCTCGATCTCATGCACCTTGCCGCCGCACTGTTATCCGGGGCGCACATTTTTGACCTTCGACAAGCGGCAGGCAAAAGCTGCTTTCGTAGAGGGATTGCTTTTGAAGCCTTGACCTAAATTCGACAGTTGAAAGTTCCAATTCCACCAAAACGGCCTGTTTTTCAAAGCAATCCAACTGCTCCGCAGTTCACCATCTCGGATAAAAGCCCCTTATCTGCTTAACTTTAGATTTCAGCATTTTAATTCAAGGTCAGAAGGCCCAACTGCCGAATTTAGGTTGATTTTAGCGCTGGCTAGATCTGAAAGCAGAATTAGCCGCCAGGAGCACAGAGAATGAAATTACGCGAGCATTCGATTTTTGTGTAATCTCCAACACTCCCTTCGGCATTCCTGTGAATAAAGATGCCACAAAACGAAGGAAAAGCGGAACCGGAGCTTCAAGGCTTTACTCGTCGCCTTTGTCCTCCTCGCGTTTCTCCAGCGCTGCGAAGGTGTCGAAATCGCTTTGGAAGAGCCGGTCCTGAATCACGCGATATTTTTCGAACTCGCCCTCGGCGTGTTCGCGGGCGATCTCGGCGCTGATGCGCCCGGCGTCTTGCAGCACCTCCCGCTCATCCGCTGAGAGGAAGATCTCGAGACGCTTTGCCCAATCCTCCATCGTCATAGCCACGCGACGGTTCGCGCGGCTTTCCGCAAGTTCAAGGTAGGCGTTTACGATGCGCCCCAGATCTGAGAGCTCCGCCTCCGTCAGGTAGTTTTTGGCCACCACGACATCGCTTTTGAGGATTTTGCCTTCGGGAGATTTGGCCCAAGTCGTCAACCCCATGCGTTCCTTTGTATGGTCGGCGCGCTTCACGATCAACTCCGCTGCTGTGTGGCCGTGGACGGCGTAGTGCATCTTGTTCTGCACTTTGGCGAAGAACTCTTTCGTGATCGGCGCTTCTCGGTCGTAGTCCATCGCCGTGGAATAAATGTCCGCAATCTTTTGATAAAAGCGCCGCTCGGACAGGCGGATCTCCCGAATCTCCTCCAGCAGGCGCTCGAAGTAATCATCGCCGAGGAACGCGCCGTTCTCCATGCGTTTCCGATCCATCACATACCCCCGGAGCGTGTAGTCCCGCAGGACTCCCGTGGCCCATTGCCGGAAGGCCGTGGCGCGCTTGGAATTCACGCGGTAGCCCACCGCGATGATCGCATCCAGATTGTAATGCAAGATACTGCGCTGAACTTGGCGTTTTCCTTCGGTTTGAACTGCTAAAAATTCATTAGCTGTTGCCAGCTCGGCCAGCTCGTTTTCGGCATATATGTTCTTGAGGTGAACAAGCACATTTTCCGGAGTTGTCTCAAAAAGCAGTCCCATGTTTTTTTGCGACAGCCAGATCGTGCCGTTCTCCACCCGCACTTCCACGCCGTCGCCGCCGGTCTGGTAGGCGAAAGTTAGAAATTCCGCCGTGCTATTGCGCAGGCGCACGCTGTTCGGTGATTTCTTTTTAGGCATAAGCAGTTCGCTGGCTGTGGCTCATTTGAATATTTCCATTCTGCACCTGTGAGCGGGAGCGAGCGAGTCAAAGAGCACAGAGAATGAGTTGGTTGCAATTACAATAACATTCAATCTTTTGTGCAATCTCCAACGCTCACTTCAGCATTCCGGTGAATCCTCTCTGAAAATCCGTTTTCGAGTTAATTCTGGGGGCCATCCACGAAAACGAGCTTCCGGTCGCGCGCTTTCTCCCCGCAAATTCGGGAAGGTCGCAACGACCGGTGTCTGATCTAAAAACGATCCTGCTTTCTGCCTCAGTGCTTCTTCTCTGGCACCAAGAAGGAGACCAGAATCGAGCCGCCTATGAGCGTCGAGATGATGGCGAGGGACCAGCCGATCGGGAAGTGGCCGCCGAAAACTTGGTTCAGCCAGACCATTTTGAGACCGA
>JBIKUM010000419.1:0-6078 GCA_044347585.1 Terrimicrobiaceae bacterium | reverse complement strand
CGGTCATGGAGCGCACAAAAGAGATCGGCATCCGGCGCGGTGCCGGCGCCACCAAGCAGGACATCTGCATGCAGTTCCTCGCCGAGGCGGTTCTCCTCACAGCAACCGGCGGAATGGCGGGTGTCGGGCTTGGCATCGGGCTTTCGATCGCGATTTCGTATTCCACCGGTTGGGAAATGCACATCCCCCCCCTCTCTGTGGCAGTGGCTTTTTCCTTCTCTGTTTTAACAGGCATTGTCTTCGGCTACTATCCCGCCAAAAGCGCCAGTGAGATGAACCCGATCGACGCCTTGAGACATGAATGACGCTTGCATCTCTGGCCTTCTTGCCATGGCATCCCTCGGCCTCAATCTGCATAGCGAGCGGCCGTTTTTAGAGATTGCCCCGGCTCCTTTCGAATACGCACTGGAGGCCGCGGGAACCATCGATGCCACAGGCGGCTCGCCTCTCGCTGCCCCGACATCACCGCTTCCGCGCCAACTCCTCTCGCTGCGCCCCGAGGGAGAGCTCGTTACCGCCGGCAAGGTCGTGGCGGAATTCGACCCCGCTCCCCTTGAGGAACGCATTGCCGAATTGCGCGTTCGCTTCCAGGAAATGAAACTCTCCCGGGAAGACCTCGCGGCCTTGCAAGCCACCCGCCGACACGATGCGGAATTGCTCATGGACAACTCGCAGGGCAGCGCAGCTCTCGCCGAGATCGATTTCAAGCGGCTCGCCTATGATAGCCGCCTGCAGATTCTTCAAAGCGAGACCGGGCTCGGCTCCGCGAGACGCCGGGTCGACTCGGCCAGAAATCAACTCGCCCTCACCACTCTTCAAGGCGACAAGTCGCTCACCGAAGCAGGCCGCCAAGCGGATGCCATTCTAAAGGAAATCGAGGATCTTTCCCAAGACATTCCCCGCTACATACTCCGGGCTGAAAATAGCGGCCTCCTCGTTTACCAAACACTTCCCGTGGCGGGACAAGTGCGCAAGGCGCAGCCGGGCGATTTCCTCGAGCCGGGCCAGATTTTCGGCCGCATCCCAAGTGAAAATTCTTTTGTGGGCCGCATCCATCTCGACGAACGCCAGGCCGTGCAAGCCAAAATCGGTTTGCCAGTGGAAATCCATCTGCGCTCACGCCCCGGTCAGCCCCTTAACGGCTCATTGATTCAAATCCTACCGGGGCCGAAGCTGCTCGCCGGTCGGGGCAACCGGCCATTCCAAGAGGCTCTTGTGAAACTCCCTCCAATCCAAGACTTGAAAATCGGCGAATCGCTCACAGTTCGCATTCCCGTGCGGCATTTTCAAAATGTTTATGCGATTCCCAAAGACTACCTCGACGGAGCATCCCTCTGGGTCGCGGGAACGGGCAGATTGCAAACTGTCAAGGCAGAGCCCTTGTTTGAGAGCGACAACTTTGTGCTTTATAACCGCATCCCAGGTTACCCCGACGGATCCCCTGTAAGGATAGTGATGCCTCCCTCCCTTGTGCCCAGACCATGATGACAAGCCCTCTTGTCGCCTCACTTGCCGTTCTTGCTGCAACCGCTCCGACTGCACCTGTTCTTCAAATTCCAGTGGCACCCTTTCGGGAATCCATCGAGCGCCCCGCGAGCGTAGAAAGCACCTCCGCACGCCTTGTTCGTGCGCCGGGATTTGCAGACGAGCGAATTCTCATCTGGCTCGCAGAGGAGGGAACGGAGGTTGAAAAAGGCGATGTCATTGCACGCTTCGACCCAACGCCCGTGCAGCATGGACTGGAGCGAAGAATACTCAAATCCCAGGAGGCCCGCGACCGAGTGGAGAGCCTGGAAACGGACTGGACGATTCGCCTCGACTCCGAGCGCATCCGCGCCAACCAACTCGAAGAGGCGCTCGAAGAGGCGGTGCGAGGGGAAGCCGCCACTCGGTTTCTTCCCGAAATTCCCAAGTCAATCGCCTCGATCAAGCGCGACATCGCAGCAGGGCAGGCTGAGGGTGCGGAAACCAAAATCTCCCTTTTGAGAGACTCGGCGCAACGCCAACTGAAGTCCGCTGCCGATCAGTCGCAAGTATTCGACCACGAACGCGAATCGACCTCCCAAAACCTCCATGAAATTGTGATTCGTGCCAGAGACTCGGGATTGGTTACCCACTTACCAGTGACTCTCTCGGGCCTCCCCGCCCGAAAGGTGCAAACCGGCGACTCCCTGGAACGCAACCAGCCATTTCTTCAAATCCACCCGCCCCACTCATCGCAGCTTCAGATTTCCTTATCCGCACGCGAACTCCCGCTGGTCCAGCATGGCCAGGATGTGGAATTCGCCTTGCGTGCAGAGCCCGAGCGATGGCTCAAAGCGAAAATTTTAGAAGTTCAGGATTTTGCTATTCCTGCATCCAAAGGAAAGGCTCCATCGTTTGCGGTGATCGCGACGATTTCGCAGCAACCGGGACTGGACAATCTCCGGCCAGCTATGACAGCCATAGCCCGTATCCACATCGCCCGAACGGGCAATACTCTCGCCATCCCGATCGACTGGGTGTTTTACGACGGAAAAAACCGTCTTCTGTGCCAAAGCCCCGATGGCCGATGGCAGGCGATGGAACTACCCCCGGAGACCGTTCGTGCCGGGGACTTTTTGCTGTTGCCACCCACATTTGCCCAGGCTGATGCTTCCGGCAGTCTCTTGATCCAGGCACCCCCACAGGGATCGCAACATGCACAATGGAACAGTGATGTTTTTTTTCGCCAATGACGGCTCCGCCCGCGCAAGGCTCTCGGCATAAGCCTAAAAAAATCTCAGTTGTCGGCCCTGAAAATTTTTAAATCCTACAAGCCGCAGTTAAAAAATGGATAGATGCTCTGGATTGCTGGTAGGAAGGGGGTGGAGTAAGGCAGTATCTGGTTTTATCGAGGCTCGCATAAGAGGTGAAGAGGGTTTTCGATTCGAGTGAGGAGGCGTGCGCAGATCGATTGCCCCTCTACGGTGGACTTGCGGCGTGGAGCTACTACTTGGACCGAGTTGAGATTGTTAAAGACTTGGCGCGGCGTTTTCCCGCTGAGCGCACCAGTCCGAACGCACCCCCGGTGAGAGACATCCTGCATGGTTTCATGATCAACGCGTTGATGGGTGGAAGGCGCTTTGCGCACATACGACGGTTACAGATTGCCAGGGCGGTGGCGGCTATTTTTGGCTTCAAGCGGCTGACAGTGTGCGGGGAGGACTTCTTCGTGACGATGGCTAATAGGTGGTGACGTTCTTGAGTCTGGCTTCTTTAAACTTGAGAAGAATCGGCTTCCAGTAACGGGCTTCGAGGCGGAAGTATTGAATTTCGCCTCCGAAGATGTCGGCGCAGTGGTAGGTGGGTTTGGATTTCATCAGGTGTGCTTGGAGAAAAAAGTGTCGCCATCAGCAAGTAAATCAATTTATGAATTGTTGGACAAATGAAAAGCCGTCTTCACGAAAAGATCCACGCTCAATTGAGGCGTGAAATTCTTTTGCAATGGAAACCTGGCGAGCGGCTCCCCTCAAATGCCAATCGGCCACCGCTCGAGCCATTCCTGTGCGATTGATCGAAGCCCGCGAAGCCAAAACCAGCACGTCTCCACTCCTTCACCATTCATGATCCCAATGACGACCATCGAACTCACCCACCCAAAACAAACCCTGTGACTGGAGCAGATACTACAATTAATCGCCCTTAAATAAGCATTTAACAATAAAATTAAATGCAAAATCACTCCTCTCTACCTCCTTCAAACGCTGCCGATTCGATTCCTGCCCAAGCCCCGGAGTTGGTCGCTTACTATGCGGACCGGAAGCTCATGGTGCGCAATATCACATTGATCGGTCTCTGCAATATCAGTTGGGGTATTGCTTTTACGATCACAGGCCCGCTCATTGCGTTGCGGATGCTGGAGCTCGGGCTTCGCGAAAACATCCAGGCCACGATCAACTCCGTTAATGGCATTCTTTTAAGTTTTCTGGTTATGCTTTTCAGTTGGATGAGCGACCATACGGTTTCTAAGCTTGGTCGCCGTAAGCCGTATCTTTTTGCTTCAGCTCCGCCGATTATCCTATCGACAGTTATTTTTCCATTCATTGATGACCCGGCCTATCTCTGGCTCATCGTTATTTTTTGGATTGTAAAAATATTGGCCATGGATTTGAAGTCCTCGACATTTCCGTTGCTCAGTATCGACTGCGTGCCTCGGCCGCTCCTGGCTCAGGCGAATTCGGTTTTTACGATTGCTGGCGGCATCGTGGGATTTGTGGCCATGCGGGCCGTAGGGCCGCTGCTCGGCATGGCGGAGTGGGTTCCCTTTGTGCTGGCGGGGGGGCTCATGGCCATTACCACAATCACGGCCTATTGGATCAAAGAACCGCCGATTTTCCATCCTGCCAAGGAGTCTTTCAAACTCTGGTCCACCTTCAAAGTTGCCGCAGCGGACAAGCGAATCTTCGTGCTCATGGCGGGCGTGGCCCTGGTCAACGGCTACTTCGTCATGCAGAACGCTTGGCTCTGGTTCTGGGCCAAGGAAACCCTGGGACTCGAGCGTCAGGAAATCTTCGAGGCACTCTCCTGGGCGGGGCTTCTCAACATCGCGCTGGCCTACCCGACCGGCTGGCTGATCGACCGGTGGGGTGCCATCAAGGTGGCCACCATATTTTTCATCGGCCAGATCGCCTGTTTCGTCATGGCGATGAATGTGGGAGACAAGGCCGGCCTCATCGCCCTCTCGCTTGTCGCAACAGTGGTCGCACCGCTGTATGGCGCCGTTGATATCATGGTTTACAAAAAAGCTCCTGAAAAGGATGTCGGCTCGATCACTTCGAGCAACTCCGCGATTCGCAACGCCTGGAACGCCGTCTTCGGTGCCGCAGCTGGCTGGATCATCTTCTGGTGCCACCACAATTACAGCATCGGTTATATCATGGGTATCATAGTATCCACTGCAGGCTTCACGCTCCTGTGGGTCTACCGCTGGCTCATGAACCGCTCGGTGAGCGCCGAACGCCCGAACGCTTAACCTTCAAAACATCAGTGCCGCCTCAAACTTCAAAAAATGAACGAACAAAACACAGCCTTCTCCGCGACATGTTTGGTTTCCGCTTTAGCAAAAGCTTCGGTTCCTAATTGATTTTTTAGCCGGTTCTTACTCCGTTCTTTCGCATCCCAAACCTACAAAACAATACCCATGCCATACTTCCCTGAAGTCCCAAAAATCGCCTACGAAGGCCCTAAGTCGAAAAATCCTTTCGCTTTTAAACACTACAATCCCGCCGAACTCGTCGAGGGCAAATCCATGCGCGAGCACCTGCGTTTCGCAGCCGCCTACTGGCATGTCATGCGCAATCCGCTCGCCGATCCCTTCGGCGGCGGCACGGCCCTCATGCCGTGGGATGACGGCTCAAATTCCGTGGCGAACGCCCAGAAGCGTGTGCGTGTGTTTTTTGAATTCCTCGAAAAAATCGACATCGATTTCTACTGCTTCCACGACCGCGATGTCGCGCCCGAGTGCGAGACGCTCGCCGAGTCTCATGCCGCGTTGGATGCCGTAGCCAGCACACTCGCCGAGGAGCAGCAGCGCACCGGCAAGAAGCTCCTCTGGGGCACGGCCTGCCTTTTTGCGCATCCGCGTTTCGCCCAAGGTGGGGCCACCACGCCGAGCCTCTCCGTCTTCGCGCACGCCGCAGCTCAGGTGAAAAAAGCCATCTCCGTCACCAAGGAACTCGGTGGCGGCGGCTATGTCTTCTGGGGCGGTCGTGAAGGCTATTCCTCGCTCTGGAATACCGACATGAAGCACGAACTCGACCAACTCGCCGCCTTCCTCCACATGGCGGTCGCTTGGAAGAAAGAAATCGGCTTCACCGGCAAATTCTGGATTGAGCCGAAACCCCGCGAACCCTCGACCCACCAATACGACTCGGACTCCGCCGCCTGCTTCAACTTCCTGCGCGAATACGGACTCTTCGACGAATTCGAACTCAACATCGAAACCAACCACGCCACCCTCGCGGGCCACACGATGCGCCACGAACTGACCGTCGCTGCCAATGCGGGACGCCTCGGCTCGATCGATGCCAACCGTGGCGACGAACTCATCGGCTGGGA
>JBIKUM010000526.1:0-5106 GCA_044347585.1 Terrimicrobiaceae bacterium | reverse complement strand
TGCCCTTCGTTTGGGGTGTGTGACCGGGAATTTTCCGGGCCAGGGCTGGTTCTTCTATCGAGGTGGGTGGACCTGCCGGAGATTGAGATTCTCCAAGGGACTCCTTTTGTTCCACCCCCAGAATGAAGTCGGTGCTTCTCTGAGCTTGGGAGGATGCGGTGAAAATCATCTTGGGATCGTTCTGGAATTTCTCGATCCATGAGCCGAGGTAGGCGGCAGAGTTGTCGAACTGGACCTGATTCAGAATCCCGGCCTCGTTGGACAGGAACGAGGCCCCGAGCTCCGCGATCAACTCCTCCTTGGAGTATCGCTCCGAACCGAACTTGATCGGTAGGGTGACTCCCTCCCGGTCGAGCCGGGAGGTGTGACCCGTCGAATGGGTCATCTCATGGAAGAGGGTCTGGTAGTAAGACTCGGGGCTCCGGAAGGTCTTCTGAGCTGGCATCCGGATCACGTCCTCTCCGGGGGAATAGACCGCCGCAAATCCCGTGTGGTAGATCGGACAGGTCTTGGCTTCTTCGACGATCTTGCCGGCCTTTTCGAGCGGCTGGAGTGGATTATGAACGACGGCCTGAGTTTGGGCAGGTGGCGCGATCCCCTCGGTCTGCTCGAGGTTGAAGGCATTGCTCCAACGGATGAAGGGAATCCGGGTGGGGCGTCCATTGCCTCCGAGGACGAGGTTCCCTTGGTCATCCCGCTTTTCAAAAAGCTTGTAGTAGATGACCGGGGTGGCCGTCTCGCCCTTCTTGACCTTGCCGCCGAGGTCATGCGCCTGTTTGAAGGTCAGCCAGTAGGGGGATTCAAAGTCACTCCCGCCCAGAATGAGGGCATTGATGCCTCGGTAGGGTTTCTTGGAGACGATATTCTGGACTCCCATCCAGGGCTTCTGCCACGGCACAGTCCCATGCTTGAGCTGCTCAATGAAGCGGGCCGTGATGAGCTCGTAGATGTCCTTGCTCATAGGGCTACCTCCTCTCGGGCGTAAACTAGGTGGAGTAGAGCTTCCTGATCGGAGAGACCGAACCGGCGCCCCACAGCAGACGTGTGGTCTTCTCCCTCAAGGTTGCCAGTGAAGAGCGGTGTCTCCCCGACGGGAACCCCACGGTCCACCTGGCTGAAGAAGTAATCTTCCAGGATCAGGAGATAGATCTGCTCGGGAGCCGGGTGAACCATGGTGGTCGATTGCGATTCGTGGAAATCCGGCTACCGCCAGTTGATCGCGTGGCAGAAGTTCTCAACGAGATTCTCGACCTCGCTCTCGGTGTAATGGAGCGAGAAGGCGAGGTCTTCGAGGCTCTCCCTCCCGATGAGATCGGAACGGACGCAGTAGAGAACCACAGCGGCACGAAGGCCCTTCTCGGAAGGCTCGTCCGCTTCGGCGACCCACTCGAAGGTTCTGCCGAGGACTTGGCAGATTCTCTCAATGCTATCGTCCCCATCTTGCGGGAGGGGTTCGATGTGTTCAACAGGGTGCTGCGTGTCGGCGTAGTGGATGTCGTTTTCGGGTTTTTGGGGTGTGTTCATCCCTCGCACCTTGAATGAAAAAAAGAACCCTAATGCTCCTGAGCGGGAGCAGCTTTTCAAAGGAGATGTTTCGACATCGAAACGACGAGGCAGTGAGTGATCAACGGGCTCTTTGCCCTAGAGTCGAAGCGGTTCAAATAGAAGCACCAAGTCTCGCTGATTCGACGCTTACTTTCCTCATTGGAAAGCTTGAGCGGCGCGGTGCTGGTTCCATCGGTATTGCGACGAATCGCGTTGTGCAAACAACCTCCGGCGTAAACTTGGACAATTGATTCCTCAAGTGGATGAGCCGATTGCAGTGAAGCCGTGGGGATAGGGCTGATTCGCTGCAATGGGCGAGGGGCAAGAGGATCGTCTGTCAAGGTGAGCTGATGGGGGGAGGAAGCAGGAACAAGCGGGGCCCAAACAGAGCCCCCAGTGACATCAGCGCGGCGGGCGACGACACCCCATGAGCGTTCCCGAGATAGCAGATGCGAGGAGATTGCATCGAGAGGGCTTCGGACAGGTCTGAATCAGGGGGCGAGTGGTTTCCATTTCATTGATTCTTTCAGGGAAAAAGCGCTTTGCGCTCCCAACCTGGAGCACCAAGTCTCAGTAGATGTTTTTTATTTGGTGGCTATGCCACCAAATGCACCCCGCACCCCCGATGATCTGACCAAGGTGAAAACCTGGTTGGAGAAGCCGGAGCAGGCTGAGATCCTCGGCTATCTCCGGGAGATGATCCGCCCGCCGCTACGACCCGAGCTGCATGAGGAATTCATCCTCAAGAAAGCCCAGCGATTCCTTCGCACTACGGGCTTCCAACTTCCCGGAGAACGATGAGCGAGCAACACCACATCGGGGAGGGAAGAAGGCGGCCCCAGAACATGAGCGAGGCCTTGCGGCTGCTGAGCTCAGTCATTCGTCCCAAGGGCGACCCTCCGGGGGCTCATCCTAAGTCGGAATTCATCAACACTAAGACCGCCGCGCAATGGCTGGGCATCCCTGAGCGATCGATGCAGCAGTATGTCCAAATGGGGCTCCTTCCGAGCTACAAGCTCGGTAAGCATCGGCTGTTCCGTAAAAACGAACTACTGGAGGCCCTAGGCGCCACTCGCAGGGCTACCCGTGCAGAGATTCTGAGGTGATCTGGGGGAGATGCCTACTTGGTGGACTTCCCAGTGATCAGCTTGGACCGCTTTGCGGGGACCTTCGCAGTGGTCTTCCTGGCCCCCTTGCTTTTACTCTTGGAGCCCTTGTTGCCCTTTATTTCAGGAACGATGCCGAAGTATTCCTGTGCGGCCTTCTCGGTCACGAGTTCGCGGTAGTTCTCGAAGAGCATCTTTGGGGAGTTGCCTGCCTCGAGGGAAACCTGAGCTGCCGACTTGGTGATGGCCAGGCGGTAGGAGCAGAATGAGTGACGGAGGCCATTGTGGACGAGCGTGAGCAAAGGCTCGCCCTGGGCATCGACCAGCTTGGAGGTGGCATCTTTGAAGAGCTTGGTGAAGTGGAACTCGTCACGGATGCCGGTGAGGATTGGGCCGGTCTTGCTTCTAGGCTTCAGCCAAGCCTCCAGAGCGGGGACGATGGGTGCGAGTCGCCGTGTGGCGGTCTTAGCCTTGTCCTTACCAACCTCAATGACCCCCTTGTCGAACCAGACGTCTTTCCACTCCAAGCGGAGAATCTCAATGGTCCGCAGTCCGGCGAACCCTCCTAAAGCAATAAATGGCACGAAACGTTCCTCGATATTCTCCAGCAGGGTGCGGAACTCTTCGGGGGTGTAGATTCCGATGTCGCCTCCCTTGTCATCGTAGCGGGTGGCGAATTCCGCCTCAGTCCTTTCTCCTCGGGGGAGGTGCTTCTTGTCTCTGGCATAGGAAAAGAGGGTGAGCAGGGCCATCCTGTAGTTGTTCTTGGTGCGCCCAGAGGCCTTCTTCATGCCTGAAAGCCATTCGTCGATGTCATCAGCCCGGATACCCCGGATTTGGCCCTTGAAGACCCCGGAGGCCTTCTTGAGCTTCGACTTGAGATCGAGGATGTAGCGGCGCGATTTGGTTTCCTTGATCGAGTCCAGGAACTTGGTCGTGAGTTCCGGGAATGTTATTGGGGTGAGGGCACTCCGGCGGTTTTCCTCTTCGAGGTGCTTGGCGTAGAACTGAGCGGCAGAAACGATGGAGCCACCCCGTAGTATTTTGTGGGCTTCGGCGAATTGCCTGACGGCGTTCGAGAGAGAGATTTCCAAAGGGGTGAGAATATCCACTGCTTCGTTGATGGAGGCGGTTTCCTTGGGAGTGAAAGCGGCCACATGGGCCACCCCCGATGTCAGGGTCTGGATGATCTCCTTGGCTCCAGCCTTGGCTGCCTCCAGGGACTTGTATTTGACCATCCTGCGCTTTCCCTCGGCATAATATGCGGCAATGAATCGACCACCACCGGCATCGTAAATCGGAATGCTGCTGGTCTTCCCCTTGATGATCTCTACTGGACCTCGTTCCTTCGCCTTCGATGCATTGCGGGGTCTCTTCATGGCCCAACTGTTACCTTTTTGTTACCACGGGGTCAAATGGCAATTTTCTATCTGTAAAACCTACGTATTCGAACCCTGTATCGCGCACCCTCCCCCTCCCCCTCCGTTTATCCGCAAACTTTTTTAGGATTTGAAAATCATGTCTCCGCTGCCATGGCATGGCCGGCAGTCCAGCCTGTGGTCCAGGCAGCTTGGAAATTAAAGCCTCCAGTGATGCCGTCGATATCGAGTGCTTCGCCGGCAAAGTGAAGCCCTGGAACGATGCGGCTTTCCATGGTTTTGAAGTCCACCTCCGTTAAGGGAATGCCCCCACAGGTAACGAATTCCTCCTTGTTCGTGCTTTTTCCCCGAACAGGCAGTTCGGTGGATGTCAAAAGGGAGGCAAGCTTGAGGGCTTGGGGGCGGGACAGGCGTGCCCATTTCGTATCGGGAGCGATGCCGGCTTGGATGACCAGAGACTCCCAAAGGCGCGCGGGCAGCAGATTCCAGCGAGTGCGGAGGATCGTCTGGCCACCCGATTTTTCGCGGCGGGCTTGGAGTTCCTCGAGAAGGGAATCCCGGTTGGTTTGAGGAAGCCAGTTGATCCGCAGAGGAAATTCATACCGGAGGTCGTAAAGCTCCCTTGCGCCCCAAGCGGAGAGCCTGAGGACGGCAGGACCGCTCAGACCGGTGTGTGTGATGAGCACCGGGCCGCATTCTTTCAAGTCCGTTTCTGGGACGGCGACCTGAGCCGAAGTAACGGAGATTCCCGGCAATTCGCGCAGCCAAGGAGTGTCAATGTGAAAGGTGAAAAGCGAAGGCACCGGCGGCATGAGGGAATGCCCGAGTGAAACGGCGGGATGGCCCACTGCGCGGCATCCCCCACCCGCCCAGAGCAGACGGTCGCACTCCATGCGCTCGCCATTTGAGAGAGAGAGCAGAAATCCCCCACCTTGGCGTCTTTCGATCGCGTTGAGACCTGTGTTGGTGAGAACTCGCACGCCTGACTTCTCGGCGGCGGTAGTGAGGCAGTCGATGATTGTTTGAGAGGAATCCGTGACAGGAAACATGCGTCCATCGGCCTCGGTTTTCAGTCG
>JBIKUM010000229.1:0-4956 GCA_044347585.1 Terrimicrobiaceae bacterium | reverse complement strand
TGCGACAGTGTCCGCCGGACCGAAGCGATTGAAGGGACCGATGAGCGCCCGACCACCTCGTGGGTAGCGGCGGGAAAGTTCGCGGGGATCGAAGCAGGAGTGAGTCACATTGCAGCGCCCACCGCCTGAGATTCGGACTTTCGAAAGTGTGCGGGGGCCTTTTTCCAAAATCACCACGCGGGCATGCGGAGCGGACTCAGCAGCAGCAATCGCTCCGAAGAAGCCAGCCGCGCCTCCGCCGACCACGACAATCTTGAAATGGGAATCACTGAGCACGCGGCATTAACCCCCAAGGAACGGCCGAACGCAAAGAAGAACGCTCGGTGAAAGCGTCTGGCTTGCGACGGAATGGAGTCTGGATTTATTGGTAACTCATGAAGCCTTTTCTCCTGCTCGCGATGCTGGCGCTCAGCTGCGCGGTGTGCTTTGGTGAACCAATGAACGAAGAAATCGCAGTCGTCGGGGGAGGATGTTTCTGGTGCGTGGAAGCGGTCTATCAAGGCAAGCCGGGCATCAAATCGGTGGTGAGCGGCTACGCTGCAGGAAAAAATCCGAACCCGACCTACGAGGAAGTTTGCACAGGCCAGTCAGGCCACGCGGAAGTGGTGAAGATCACTTACGATCCGTCGGTGATTTCCTACGAGAAGATCATCGATCTCTTCTGGGATGCCCATGACCCCACAACGCTGAACCGGCAGGGGGCAGATCGGGGCACACAATATCGCTCAATCATCATCGCACAGAACCCTGACCAGCGCGCACTGGCAGAGAAGTCAAAGGCCGATGCCCAAGCACGATTCCGCGATCCCATCGTTACCGAAATCATCGATGAGACGAAATTTTTCCCAGCCGAGAGCTACCATCAGGACTTCACGGCGAGAAATCCAAATCACCCTTATGTTCAGGCGGTGATTGCGCCCAAGATTGAAAAGCTGAAAAACAAGTAGCGTTGGGGTATTGCGCCTTGACGGATGACGGATTGTCGAGAAAGTGCTGCCCTTTCAAATGTTGGGTGTTTCATAACCCTAGCGACAAATAATTGACCACAGAGGACACAGACAGCACAGAGAATGAGGTTTTTATTATGATTTTCACAAGCGAATTGTCAGGGGCAACACTCCTACCTCTTTCTATCCTGTCTATGGAGATGATTTCAAATTGAATATGGTCGTATATGTGAAACCAGGTTGTTTTTGGTGCTCCGATGCCATTTCGTGGCTTCAGTCGAGAGGTATAGCACACACGGCGGTGGATGTTTTTGCAGATCGCTCGGCCTTTGATCGCATGAAGCAAATCTCAGGTCAGACCAAGGCTCCCACGTTGGAGATGCCAGATGGCGAGGTGCTGGCGGATTTCGATGTGGCCCAATTGGAGCGGTTTTTGAAAGCAAGGGAGTCTCGATGATTTCGGAGCTTTGTGTTGTCGCTGCGGTGGGCGTTCTTTCGATTGCCCTGCGCAGCTTTCATAGCCAGGCCCTTTTTCGAATCGGCACATTCGGATTTATCGCGACATCCTTCCTCGCCGGATGGTTACTTGGTGGCAGCATGATTCTCGGAGCGGTTTTCGCATCCACTTGGTTCCTGCTGCCGTGGTTGGAGATTCTCACGCGCGCGCGGCGACTGCGTTTACCTCTACACCGCCGGCTTGAAAAATGCCCACCTCCGCCATCCAGCCGTTTCCCAGACTTCTCAGGTCTCTCGGATGAGATGGAGGGTTTGGGGTTTGAATACGCGGACGATGTGGATTGGAGCCACGACGACACCCGACATTTCTACCGGCTTTTTTACAATCCCGAGAAGCGCACCTCGGCATCAATCTGCCTTCTCGAGCAGGATGGGTTTTCATTTTTCTATGTCACATTCACCTCGCGCGCGGTGGATGGAAGAGTATTCGTGACTTGGAACTATCCGTTTTCCTACGGCATGCATTTGCTTCCACAAACGATCCTGAACCGCGTGGATGAGGGACTGAGCGCCGAAGAGTTAGCCTTGTCGCACGCGGATTTTCTGGAAACTCAAAGCGCCTTGGAACTCATTCCGCTGGACGCAGAATTTCTCCGGATAGAGATCGAGAGGGATTTGCGCACACAACTGGAGCACAATATCGCCCGGGGAATTCTGGTGCGCGACAAGGATGAGATGATCCGCTACTCGGTGCGCGGAATGTTTTTCCTCTGGGGCCAGTTCCTGCGGGAGTTCGTCAAATTTTCCTGACCGGTGAGGTCACTCGGGCGACTCGTTCCAGAACTTCTGGAAGGCTTCGGTCCAGTCGCGAGTTTCAACGCGGGACCGGCCAGATGCGCCCATATTCTTTCTCAGGTCGGCATCGACGGAGAGTTTGCGAATGGCTTCGGCCAGATCGCCAGCATCCTGCCCCTTGGTGACAAACCCATCCACACCGTGGGAGACCAGATCCCTCGGGCCGCCGACATCGGAGACAATCACAGGAATCCCGCTGGCTTGCGCCTCGAGAATGACATTTCCAAAAGTGTCGGTGGTGCTCGGGAAGACAAAGAAATCCGCTGAGGCATACGCCCGGGCCAAATCCTCACCACCGAGGTAGCCGGTGAAAATGGCATCGCTGAGGAGGCGCTTCATCTCGGCCATGTAAGGGCCGTCACCGACAAGAATAGGCCGCACAGGCGTGCCGGACTCCGCAAGACGCCGCGTGGCCGCCACGAGAAGATCCAGGTTTTTTTCCTTCGAAACCCTGCCGACAAAAAGCATGGCCAGTTCGCCTTCGCGCAACCCCCGCGCCTCCCAGAAACGGCGGTCACACTTCGTGGGATGGAAGAGATGCGTATCCAAGCCACGGGGCAGAATGCGAAGACGCTCGCGGGGAATCCCACGCTCGATCCAGCATTTGCGGTAGTCCTCGGAATTCACATAGAGGACATCGAGTTGGTTGTAGAACCAATGCATGTAATTCCATGTAAGGGTTTCCATGAAGGAGTCGTCCGTGAGGATGCGGACATATTGCGGAAAGTCGGTGTGGTAAATGCCGACCGCGCGCAGGCCGAGCATCTTGGCAGCTGCAAGGGCGCAAAGCCCTGTGGGGCCTGGCGTGCTGATAATCAGCTCCGTGAAACCACCGCGCTCGAGATGGTCGAAAATCTGGAGCACGGGAGGAAAGCTGAGGCGTTGCAGCTCATACTCGGGCAATTCAAACTCGCCGATGGGCTCGAAGTTTTTCAGGGGAACCCCGTGGTCAGCGATCTCCGAGCGGCAGGTCATGATTGTGACATCGTGGCCAGCTGCCACGCCGGCTGCCGTCATTTTGCGAATCGTGGTCGCAACGCCGTTCACATCCTCAAGCGTATCGGTGAACCACGCCCGCTTCTTGTTTTTCAGAAGCTCGGGCACCTTGCCCGCTATGGGAAGTGCTGTCTGCCTCAACCAGTCGCGCTTCGGAAGGCGGAAGGCGTGAATGTAGGGGCTGAGCAAGGCCACGACAGGCGCAAGAGGGATAATCGTCTGGATGCTTTCGAGGAATTTGCCTTTGGAGATCTGTTGAATGAATTCGGTGACGAGGCGGTAGCCGATTTTGTTGGCGATGAGATTCGCCATGAGAAAGGCGCGCCGCTCCGCCTCGGCGATTCCGGCGGTGTCCCGAGCCATGGCGGCCTTGAGTTCGGGTTGATTGAGCGCCTCCGAGAGCTGCTTCCAGAGCGACATGTTGCCCGACTTGGCGATTTCAAAAATTTTACCCGTCAGAATGCCCTGCGTGAGAAATCCAAACTTGTCCAAAAGTGAGAACTCCGTCGGATCGCGTCCTTCCATAAAACGCGAGGTGATCTTTTCAAGGAGAACGGATGTCGGATCATCCGGTTTCAAGGGAAGGCGCGCCTTGGCGTATTCGATGGCCGTGCTGTAGGTGCCGTGGGCCATCGCGAGAGGCGTGCCTGGCTGTCCGCCGACTTCACAACAACCTTTGCGGATATTTTCTAAAAAAGACAAAGCATCGGCCGCGGCAGGAGTTTCGGTAAAAGCAATAGCCGGACTCGTGCCGCCCTGGTCGTCGGATCCGCCGGTGAAGACTTTTCGCCATGGCTCGGGATGCGTCGGGGAAATGCCAGTGCGGGCATTGAAAATTTCGATCTGACGAGGAGTCAGTGAGCTCAGGACCTCACTCGCGGTTTGGCTCAACAACCCGCAGTAGCGGCCATTAAGCGACTCGAAATGACGGAACAGGAGAATGAGCTTTTGCAGATGCAACTCGGCGAGCTTGCCGTTGACGCTATGAAAAGGGTGAGCGACCGAGTGCGTGATGTTTTCTGAAAAAAGATACTTTTGCAGGTCATAGACGCTCTCCCGCGCCTGTTGGATGTCACGATGCTGCGACTCCGTGATACCCCAGACTAGAAGATGCACGCGGCATTCGTCCTCGGGGAAAACCGTGGAAACTTCTTCGCCGATGATCACATCGGGCAGGTGCGCGATTTCGAGGCAACCATTGATGGTGTTTTGATCCGTGAGCGTCACGAAGCGCATGCCCGCCGCACGGAGCATGCTATGGAGTTCAAATGGATCCGAGGCACTGGCGGGAAAATCCAAACGCCGCAGAACCCAGTCCGCGGCCCGGTCGCTATGACGGGAGTGGATGTGCAGATCGGCGCGTGTTGTGGAACGACTCATTCTTGTCCTCGCATGCTGGCGAGCCATTGCTGATATGTCATTGCACGCCTTCCCGCAAGTGCGGCGGAGGTGAGGTTTAAAATCTGATCCCGGATCGCGGCGTAATCCCAATCCGGCGGGTGAATACCAACGCGGAGCAAAGGAGCATTGCGCAGGCCGAGGGCCAGAAGTTGATTCCAAGCGAGGCTGCACACGCGCCGCCATGGCGCGCGCACGCTCCAGACGAGGCTGCGCGCACTGTGGACATCGCCGCTCTTGAAATCGCTCACCGTCGCAATGCGCGTCGTGTATTGAAAACCGAGAGCACGCACCGCGCGTTCCG
>JBIKUM010000062.1:0-11339 GCA_044347585.1 Terrimicrobiaceae bacterium | reverse complement strand
CCCAAAAGCCACGCTGGCGCTATGAACCCTGCAGGCGTCAACCCGCAGGCTGTGAATTCCGATAGACCCAAATTCAGCCTCTCACGGGCGCTCTTTTCATTGAGATCAAAAAACTCCCCCTCGCCCGCTGTGTAGGATTGGGTGACCATTTTTTTTAAAAGGCCATCACTCGCGGCGCGCTCCCTCAGGTGGTAGTAGCCGTGCAGAACAGTCTCATGCCCGGCTGCAACCCTCTCCCGCAACCACTCGGCGAATGTGGCATTCATCGAAATCCGCCCTCGCCTATGGTGGTCAGGAATGACGAGCAGGGATGTCGAGGCACAGCCGATTTTTTTTAAATCGTCGAGGATCTGCTTCGTCTTCTGGAGAGTGAGCGGACTCACATCGTGAATGGATACCACCAGAGCGCGATTCATAAGTGTTTTTTGCATTTGCCAAGACGGCATCTTGCGCGAAGCTTACGGCAATGTCAGACGAAAACCAGAAGCCATCAAACGACAACCGCCAACGGCAAGGCGGAGGTCAGGACCCACAACTCAACTGGCGCGGCCTCGTGCTCTTCGCCATCGCCTTTGCCCTCATCGGCGGCGCGTTTTTATTCCGGGGAAACAATCTCGCTCAAATCCAGCAAATCCAATACCCGCGCTTCATCCAATTGGTGAAGCAAGGCAAGCTCGTTGTCAGTCCCGAGTCGCCCCTCCAACTCGTCGTTGAGGAGGGTCGCAACACGCAATATTTCGAGGGCAAATTCAAACTTCCGTCACCAACAACCGGCGAGGAAGTTCCCGTTTCCTTCAACACGCCGATCTTCACGCAATTCAATGGTTCCGAAATCGAGCAGGCTCTCAGCGAGGCCGGCATCACTCCAGCGATCACTCCCAAGTCTGATCTCCTCGCATCGGCCATCGTTAGCTTCCTGCCGATCGTCTTTTTCCTCGTCATCCTCTATTTCTTCTTCCGCTCGCAGATCAAAATGGCGGGCAAGGGTGCGCTCAACTTTGGAAAGTCCAAGGCCCGCATGCTGTCGAAGGATAAAAACCGCATCACGTTCAAGGATGTCGCCGGCGTGGAGGAGGCGAAGGACGAGGTTCAGGAACTGGTGGAATTTTTGAAGGATCCCAAGAAGTTCCAAAAACTCGGCGGCCGCATTCCCAAGGGCATCCTCATGGTAGGCTCCCCAGGAACAGGCAAAACCCTTCTCGCCCGCGCTATCGCAGGCGAGGCGGATGTGCCCTTTTTCTCGATCAGCGGTTCGGACTTTGTGGAAATGTTTGTCGGCGTCGGCGCCTCACGCGTTCGCGATATGTTCGAGCAGGGGAAAAAATCCGCACCCTGCCTGATGTTCATCGACGAAATTGACGCCGTAGGTCGCCATCGCGGACACGGCATGGGCGGTGGACACGACGAGCGTGAGCAAACGCTCAACCAGCTCCTCGTGGAAATGGACGGCTTCGATACCCAGGAAGGCGTCATCATTATTGCCGCTACAAACCGCCCGGATGTCCTCGACCCCGCGCTCCTGCGTCCAGGCCGCTTCGACCGCCAAGTCACCGTAGCGCTGCCTGATGTGAAAGGCCGCGAAGAAATCCTTAAAGTGCATGCCAAAAAGGTGAAAATCGCCGAAGGCGTAACCCTTGCCGTGCTGGCCCGTGGCACGCCCGGATACTCCGGCGCGGAACTGGCGAATGTTCTTAACGAAGCTGCACTTCTCGCCGCGAGAAAAGGTCTCAAGGCCGTGACCATGCGCGAACTCGAAGAAGCCCGTGACAAGGTGCGCTGGGGCAAGGAGCGCCGCAGCATGGCCATGAGCGAAAGAGAAAAAATCTCCACTGCATGGCACGAGGCTGGGCACGCCATCCTAAATGTCCTCCTCGAGCACACCAGCCCGCTGCACAAGGTGACCATCATTCCGCGCGGCCCGTATCTTGGAGCCACCATGTATCTGCCCGAAGGCGACAAATATTCGACCCAGCAAAAAGAGGCACTCGACCTCCTTGCGGTCACCATGGGTGGACGCATCGCCGAGGAGATGTTCACCAATGACATCTCGAATGGCGCCTCGGGTGATATCCGTCAGGCCACCAGCCTTGCCCGCAAGATGGTTTGCGAATGGGGCATGAGCTCACTCGGAATGATCAGCTTCGCCGATGGCGGCGAGCATGTCTTTCTGGCCCGCGACATTTCCCGCCCTCGCGAATACAGCGAGCACACCGCGCAGCAAATCGACACTGAGGTGAAACGCATCATCGACGAAGCCTATGAACGCGCCCGCGTGCTTCTCGAAGAACGCCGCAAGGCCGTCGAGGCTCTCGCCAAGGCTCTGCTCGAATACGAGACCCTGGACGCATCGCATGTGAAGGAGATCCTCGACCACGGGAACATCCAGAATCCGCCAATCGTGGAGGTCGCTCCCCCACCCCTGCCGCCACCACCGTCTGACTCCGCACATGAGCCTCAGTCTCCCATCAAGCCGGAGTTTCCATCCGGAGGTCTACCAGCCGCAGCCCCGGCGTAGTCACGACCAGCTTCAAAGCGCGCCTTTGTATCGAAGTTCAGAATGAATCCAACCGATGCCGGTTTTTCCAAAATGGGCATCGAGACCGCGCAGCGGCATGTCTTTCTCTGCGTGGGGCCGGATTGCTGCGATGAGAGCCATGGGCTTGAGACATGGGAGCTTTTGAAGCAGCGCATCAAAAAGCTTGGAATTCCGGTCTTGCGAACAAAGGCTGCATGTTTCCGAATCTGCTGCAAGGGCCCATGGATGCTCATCTATCCAGAGGGCATCTGGTATGGCGAAGTGACTCCAGCACGATGCGAACGCATCATCGAGGAGCACTTGATTGGAAATGCACCCATCCAGGAATGGGTCGTCCGCGAGCACCCGCTTGGTGCCTGATGCTTCCCCCCCCAGCAACGGATTGTCAGGGCACTGGACACCTGTCATTTTTCTGCAATGTCCTTTTTAAAATTTGAACTGAAGACCCGCTGATATGCTCACCATCCGAAATCTTAAAAAATCCCACGGCGGCCGACTGCTTTTCGAAGAAGCCGACATGCAAGTCAACTATGGCGAACGCATCGCTTTGGTCGGCCCCAACGGCGCCGGCAAATCCACGCTTTTTTCGCTCATTTTGAAAAAGGACGACCCTGATGACGGAACGGTGCAGCGCGATGAGTGGACCACACTCGGCTACTTGCCGCAGGAGGCAGAGGCTGTGCATTCCGAGACGGCTCTCGACATCGCCTGCGGGCGCGCGGGCGAACTTCAAGCACTCGAAAAACAACTCGCCGCGCTCGAAGCCGCAGGAAATGTCGAAGGGGCAGAATACCTCGAGGCTCACGCCAAACACGAGGCGCTCAGCAGTTCGCATGTCGAGGCGAAGGCAAAGAAAATGCTCACCGGCCTCGGCTATCGCGAATCCGACTGGAGTCGTCCCGCACGCGAACTGAGCGGAGGATGGGTGATGCGCGCCCACTTAGCGCGACTCCTGGTCATGGAGCCCGACCTTTTGCTCCTCGACGAGCCAACCAACCACTTGGATCTCCTCTCGCTTCTCTGGTTGCAGCAGTATTTGAAGACCTGCTCCAGTGCGCTTTTGCTAATCTCCCACGATCTGGAGTTCATGGATGCCCTAATCGACGGCGTTTACGAAATCGCGAATCCCAAGCTCATCCACTACAAGGGAAACTATTCCGCCGCCATGGAGCAGCGCGAGCGCAACTACGAGATTCAAGCCGCTGCTTACAAAAACCAGCAAAAGGAAATCACCGCCCTGCAGGAATTCGCCGACCGCTTCCGTTCCGTCTCCTCGAAAGCCGCCCAAGCCCAGAGCAAGCTGAAGCAGATCGAGCGGATGGAAAAAGTCGAGCGCCCCGAAACTCCGAAGAAACCCTTCCGTTTTCGAATCCCCCAACCCGAGCGCGGTGGACAGCGCGCCGCTATGCTTGAGGGAGTCCAAATGGCATATGGCGAGCATATCGTTTACCGCAACCTCGACCTCCTCATCGAGCGTGGAGAACGAGTGGCACTGGTTGGACCAAACGGCGCCGGCAAGTCCACGCTCGTCAAAATCCTCGCCGGCGTGGTGGAGTTTCAAAAAGGCAAATGCGCATTCGGCAGCAATTCCAAAATCGGCTACTTCAGCCAGCACCGCTCCGCCACTCTTAATCCCAACAACTCCCTGCTCGACGAAATACTTTCTTCAAACGGCACCCTCCGTGAAGACGAAGCCCGCAGCATCCTTGGCTCGTTCCTTTTCAAGCGCGACGACATCCATAAAAAGACAGCCGTCCTCAGCGGCGGAGAAAAGACCCGCCTCAACCTCGTGAAGTTTCTGGTGAATCCCCCGAACCTTCTCCTCATGGACGAACCCACGACACACCTCGATATCCTCACAGTGGAGTCGCTCGTCCTTGCACTCGAAGCTTACGAAGGCACGCTGGTCTTCATCTCGCACGATGTCCACTTTATCCGCAAACTTGCCAACCGCGTCCTCCACATCAATGCGGGGCAAGTCAACTCCTACCCGGGCGGCTACGACTACTTCCTCGAGAAATCCGGCCTCCTTGGCTCGGAGCGCTTCGCCCTCACTGCGGAATAGAAACGCGTTTGACAGCTTCACATTCGCATCGAGCGTCATGAGAATGAAAATCCTCGCATTCCTGCTCGCCCTCAGCATTTCCGCGCAAGCGACATCAATTCCCGAGTTTCAGCAACGCTTGCCGATGGAGGTCGTTTTTAAAGGTAGAGAAAAATTCCAGCGCTTGGTCAAGCAAGCTCAACGCGAAAACTGGGCAGCCTTGCCAATCGGCGAACGCACAGCGCGAGTCGGAAAAGCCCTACTCGGGACGCCGTATGTGAACTACACACTTGAGATTCATGACCGCATCGAGTCGCCATCAGTGAATTTTCAGGGTTTGGATTGCTGGACTTTCTACGAAATCTCTCTCGCCTTTGCGCGCATGCTGCGCCTGAAGCCAAGCGATTACACGCCAGAGGATCTCCTAGCCCTTGTGGAACTCGAGCGCTACCGCAACGGCCGCTGCGACGGCGGGTATCTCAGCCGAATGCACTTCTTGGAGGAGGTCTTTGCCGATAACGAAGCGCGGGGACTCTCGGTGAACCCCACACGCGATCTCGGCGGCGAGCCGCTTCAACGCCAAATACGGGAGATGACATCCGCCTGGAAAAGCTACCGCTACCTCCGGAGCAACACCGCCCTTCTGCCCGAGATGGGACGCATCCAGGAAAATGTATCCGCCCTGCCCGTCCACCACATCCCCAAGGATCAAGTCGCCTCGATCGAAAAATACATCCACACCGGCGATATCATTGCCATCACCTGCCGTGACGGCTCCGCCTACACATCCCATGTCGGTATCGCCGTGCGCAAGGCCAACGGAACCCACTTCATGCACGCCACATCGCGACGCGAGAAGGGCCGCAAAGTCGTGTTGGACGGTCGCATCTCCGACTATCTCAAACGCTCCGACGAGCACTTCGGAATCGTTATCTATCGCCCGTTGGATCTCCCCACTGTCTCGCGGAATGTCGCTGCGGTGCAGTAGGCCTCGAGTCAGCGGCATTTTTCTTTTTGATTCCCGCCTGCGCAACTAGGCTGGGAGCTTCGTGAATCTTTACCATCAGCTCCTGCGTCCCCTTTTTTTCATGTTACCGGCTGAAGCCGCGCACAATCTGGCCATTCTTAGCCTGCGCCTAACTCCGCCTTCCCTTTTGCGAGCCGCATTCGGTCCCACACCACAAAAACCCACCAAACTTTTCGGGCTGACTTTTCCGAATCCCGTCGGCCTTGCGGCAGGAATGGATAAAAATGCGAGCGCTCTGCGTGCTTGGGAGGCCCTTGGATTTGGATTTATCGAAGCCGGCACCATCACAGCCCTCGCCCAACCTGGGAACCCAAAGCCGCGCTGTTTTCGGTATCCAACCCAACAGGCGCTGATCAACCGCATGGGCTTCAACAACGCCGGAGCAAGCGCCGTGGCAAAGCGCCTCGCCCGTCAGAAGGCTTCCGGAAAATGGCCGCGCGTGCCCGTTGGCATCAATATCGGCAAATCGAAGGTCACCCCGAACGAGCAAGCGGCCTCGGACTACGCGACGAGCTACAAACTCCTGCTGCCATTCGGAGATTATTTCGTAGTCAATGTAAGCTCTCCCAATACCCCAAATCTGCGCGCGTTGCAGGACCGTGACTCCCTCGCAGAGATCATCCAGACACTCAAACGCATCAACAACATCAAGCCCCTACTGGTCAAAATCGCACCGGATCTCACGGACGACGCCGTGCGCGATATCGCCGCATTGGCAGAGACGGAGCACCTCGCAGGCATCATTGCCACGAATACCACGCTGGATCACAGCTCCGTGCCGAAGGAGTCAGACCAACAAGGCGGGTTAAGCGGAGGCCCTCTCCGCCAGCGATCCACAGAAGTCCTGCGCATCCTGCGCTCCGCGACCAAACTCCCGATTATCGCGTCTGGCGGCATCATGGATGCAGCCTCCGCACACGAGAAACTCGATGCAGGCGCCAACCTCGTTCAAATCTACACGGGCTTTGTCTACAACGGCCCCGACCTTATTCGCAAAATCGCGGACTGATTTTACAGCTCCTCCGAAATTTCGATCACGAATTTGAAGGGACTGCGCACCGTCCCGAGAATGATGTTATTTTTTCCGGGTTTGAGCATTTCGCTCAGCGAGGCGTGTTTCACTCCAATCGGGGATCCATTAACGATTGTTCCCATTGAACTCCCGCTGTCCCGGACATAGAAGCATTCGCCCTCGCGCTCGATGAGGCAATGTTTGCGCGACACTTGGAAAGGCTCGCCGTCGACAAGGTCCAGATCGTTTTGCGCAAATTGCGTCTTGCGGTCGCCATTAGCAGCGCGCCCGATCCTGAAAGGAAACTCCTGGATACTGACCGAAGAAAAACCCTCGTAAACTTTCGAAGCGCAGAGTGCAGTCATAGCAGATAAAGTCACTATGGTTGTGGAGGTGTATTCACCCCCGCTCATTATCGGCTCCATGATTTAAAAAATTTCTTCAGTTAAAAGGTTTAAGTTTTTATTATTCAACACAATATTTAAAAAACCTAACCGCACTTTTCTCGCCCTGAAGTAGAAGCATGCCGAGGAAAATTGTTTTTTAAAAAATTGTGAGCAGGAGACAGTGCCAGAAAGTGAAAAAAAGTCACTCTCTTTGAAACAAAGGCTGACGAAAATCCTCGCCGGGTCACATTTTCACGGAGTTCCGGCAAATTTCCGAGCGCTGCAGACGCCCAAGCGCATCATAAGCGGCATACTTATACATCTCGGAAAGAGTGGGATAATTAAAACAGGTATTGATGAAAAAGTCCGCACTTTGAGCAAGGAGAAGGGCGGCAAGTCCGGTATGAACGAGATCCGTGGCCTGCTCGCCGATGCAGTGAACCCCTATGAGGCTCATATTGTCAGCCCGGAAGAGCAGTTTTAAAAAGCCCTCATTGTCGCCGATGATGAAGCCTCGCGTATTGCGGGCGTAGGAGGCTTTTCCCACGACATAGGCGATACCTTTTTCGCAGAGCGACTCCTCTGTTTCACCGGCACAAGAGCACTCGGGGATGGTATAAATTCCGAGCGGCAGAATCCGGGCGAGGGCCGTCTTGTATTTCAGGTCGAAGGCATGGCACATGGCGATGCGCGCCTGTTCCATGGAAGTCGAGGCCAGCGCAGGAAATCCAATCAGATCTCCTGCGGCATAGATATTCGGAACATCCGTTTGGTAATGTTCATTCACCTTCAGTAGTCCACGCTTGTCGGCAGCGAGGCCGATTTTTTCGAGACCGAGGGACTCCGTGGCGCCCTGTCGACCTGAGGCAGAAAGGATGGCTTGAAAAGATGCCGGGGCATTTTTTTTGAAAGCAACCTGCAGTTCCTCGCCTGAGCGAATGGACTCCACCGCGTCCCCGAGCATCAACCTCATACCCATTCCTTCCATGGCGCGCTGCAAGGTCTCCGAGACTTCCGCATCCAGAAAACCCAGCAGGCGATCCCGTCCATCGACAAGCGTGACGCGCACTCCGAGGGCGGCAAAAATGCAGGCGTATTCGCTGCCGATTACCCCTCCGCCAATCACAAGAAGGCTGTCGGGAAGCTCGCCGATTGAGAGAATGGTGTCGGAATCAAAAAGCCGGGGATCACTCCACGGATAGTCCGCCGGACGATGGGGGCGTGTGCCTGTGGCAAGGAGGACTGTCGTGCAGGTGAGTGTCGTTGTTTCGCCGTCGGAGCCTTCCACAAGCACGGAGTTGGCATCCAACAGGGACCCCTTGCCTCTGTAGGTGGTCACCTTATGGCGCTCCATGTTGGCGTCGATACGACTACGCTCCTCTGCACGCACATGGTGGAAGTGCGCGAGGAATGCGGCGGCGTTGATGCGTTGGTTCGGATCGAAACCAAGTCCGTAAAGTTCGCGTTTCCGAAATCCCGAGAGGTAGAGCGCCGTTTCACGCAGGGTCTTCGAGGGGAGAGTTCCAGTGTTCGCCGCAGCGCCGCCGGGAAAGGCCTCACGTTCGATGAGCGCCACCTTTTTACCAAAATAGGCTGCCTGGGCCGCACCCTTCTCGCCAGCCGGACCGGAGCCAATGACAATGAGGTCGTAGTGCATCGATGGCCATGCAAACGCGCCACGTTTTGTTGGCAAGTTTTTTTAATCGAAAAAAACGATCCGTGTTGCCGAAAGGGCTACTGGAAGATATTTCTCACGGCCTCTTTTCAAAAAAACATGCGCAAAAAAATTATCGCCGCCAACTGGAAGATGAACATGACCGTGGCAGAAACGGTCAGCTACCTTGAGAATTTCCGCAGCCATGTGGATGAGGTCAATGGTGTGGAAATCGTCATCGCCCCGCCTTTCACCGCCATCGCGAAACTTTCCGAACTCCTCGGCGGCTCTCAAAAAATCCGCCTCGGCGCGCAGAACATGTATTTCGAGATGTCCGGTGCCTTCACCGGAGAAATCAGCCCCGCCATGCTGCGCGAGCTTTTCGTGCGCTATGTGATCCTGGGCCACAGCGAACGCCGTCAGATTTTCGGGGAGACCGATGCCCTCGTTAACAAAAAAGTCCTCACCGCGCTGGCCAGTGGTCTGCGTCCAATCCTCTGCGTCGGCGAGACCCTCGAAGAGCGCGATGCAGGTCGTGAGAAGGAAATCTTGGAAACACAGCTCCGTGGCAGCCTCGCAGGTGTCACCGCAGCCCAAATGAACGATGTTGTCATTGCCTACGAACCCGTCTGGGCCATCGGAACCGGCCGGAATGCCACTCCTGAGCAGGCGCAAGATGCCCACGCCCATGTGCGCGCCGTGCTTGCGGAACTCACAGACGCAGCCACTGCCTCTAAGGTGCGAATCCAATACGGCGGTAGCGTGAAGCCCGCCAACGCCGCAACGCTCCTCGGCCAACCCGACATCGACGGTGCTCTCGTCGGTGGTGCAAGCTTGGAGGCCCTTGCCTTCTCCGAAATCGTTAAAGCAGCCGTTGTAAAATAATTTGCCCACTCTTCGAGCCGAGCGCCCGCCCAGTAAAAGGAATGGCGCAACGCTCTGAAAGAATTGGGATTTGCATGAACTCCCGCTTTGAGGGATGTTTTTGCCCTTTTTGAAAATGACAGATTCGGAAATCCGACAAACTGCGGGCACCGTCCCGGTCGACAACCTGCGCGTGGCAGGGGTAACGCGCCTCATCTCACCCGCGCAGATCAAATCCCAATTCCCTGCGAGCATCAGCCAACTTCAGTTGGTTTCGAACGCTCGCTCAGCAGCCCGTGCGATCCTCAGCGGAGAGGATGAACGCATGCTCGTGATTGTCGGCCCCTGCTCGATCCATGATCCAGTGTCAGCCTTGGAATACGCGAAACGCCTGGCCGACTTGAACCGCGAGGTGTCTGACCGACTTCTCATCGTCATGCGTGTTTATTTTGAGAAACCCCGCACCACTGTAGGGTGGAAGGGCCTCATCAACGATCCACATCTGGACGAATCCTTCGACATCAGCTCCGGTCTCATGCTCGCCCGCAAGCTCCTGCTCGACATTTTGGACCTCGGATTGCCGACGGCGACCGAGTTTCTCGATCCCATCGTTCCACAATACATCGCCGACCTCATCAGCTGGGCAGCAATCGGAGCACGAACGACGGAATCCCAGACCCACCGCGAGATGGCCAGTGGGCTCTCGATGCCGGTGGGCTTCAAAAACGCGACCGACGGCAGCGTGCAAACGGCCATCGATGCGATGGGCTCCTCCCGCACCGCGCACAGTTTTCTCGGCATCGATCAGGATGGTGCGACCAGCATTATCAAAACGGCAGGAAATCCCGACAGCCATGTTGTGCTGCGAGGCGGCAGAAATGGCCCGAATTTCAGCGCCAAGGATGTCCAGGCCGCCCGCGAAGCCCTTGGCAAGGCAGGCCTGCAAGCCGCTCTCATGGTGGACTGCAGCCATGCAAACTCCGGCAAGGATCCCAAGCGCCAGCCTGATGTCTGGAGCAGCCTACTCGATCAACGCTCCGCTGGAGGTAGCGGAATCATCGGCGCTATGCTCGAAAGTCATCTCCACTTCGGTGCCCAGCCACTCGGTGTCGATCCCTCAACCCTGAAATACGGCGTTTCCATCACGGATGCCTGCATGGACTGGGAAACCACAGCCGCTCTCTTGCGAAAAGCCTGAACCCCGCAGGGCCGAAGCAATCCGCCCTTCGCATGAAAACCTCGGATGTCCCGTTCGCCGCGATCGATTTCGAGAGCGCGGGGACGGCTCCAGGCCTCACGGACGAGCCGGTTCAAGTGGCCATCGTCCACTGGCAGGACAACGTCCCACTCGTTGCGCTGAATTCCCATCTCCGCCCCACGCGTCCGGTCACTTGGGCGGCCCAGCAGGTTCATGGCATTTCGGATGATCAACTCACCAGCGCTCCCCGCTTCGTCGATCTTTGGCCAAGCGTGAAATCCAGCCTCGAGGAACGCTGGGTCGTGGCCCATGGAGCCGCCACGGAAAAGCGATTCCTGCGCGTCTTTCCGTTTCATGGATTCGGACCTTGGGTGGATACCCTCGCGCTCACCCGTGCGGTCTATCCCTCGCTTCCCTCCCATGCCCTCGGCGATGCGGTGACATCTCTCGGCTTGCTTGATCACATCAAATTTCCAGGCTTCCGCTGGCACGATGCCGCGTCGGATGCCATTGCCTCTCTTGTCCTGCTACAGCACCTGATCCAGGCGGCAGGGCTTTCGGATGAGCCTGCGGAAGTTCTCACCCGCCCGAACCTCAAGGCCTATTTCGCGTCCCGCA
>JBIKUM010000193.1:0-6155 GCA_044347585.1 Terrimicrobiaceae bacterium | reverse complement strand
GAGAGTCTTCAGGTTCGGGCATTTTTTACGATCCCCCGTCCTTGGCGATCAGGTGGGCACGGGCTTTCTCAAGGCGCTCGCGTTCGCGCGGCGTGAGGCTGCCGATGCCGTGACGGGAGATTTTTTCAAGGATCGGATCGATCGCATCGATCGCATCCTCGCTGACGGGTTCGGCATTCCGGGGCGTCGATGGCTTCCGTGCGGGCCGGGTTTTTTGTGTGCGCTCGGGCAGCCGGAAGGTGAAGCGGCCCTGCTGAAAACCGATGAAGAGGCAGGCGGCCACGCAATCAACCACCAGCACGGCGAGCGCATCGTAGTTCGAGAGGGCCAGGCATTGAAGCGAGTTGATGGCCAGAAGGGCGAGGGCGATCCATTTCGCCTGGATGGTGAAAAGGATTTCAGCGGTCGGGTAGATCAAGGCAAAAGCCACAAACACGCCAAAGTGCAGCGCGCTCGATCCGTCGTAAATCGTCCGCCAGCCAACGAAATCGCAGAGCGTGAGAAACAACGAAGGAGCTAGCAGCAGGGTGAGGTAGAGTTTGATGAACGCCGCGCGTCCCAGGTAGCTCTCGATCTCCCGACCGAAGACAACCAGTAAATACAGCTCGAACAAAAACACCCAGTAAGGAGGCGTGTGGACGAACGCATAGGTGACGAGTTGCCAAACCGACCAGTCGCGCACCACGGCATCACTTGAAAACATCAGCGACTGCAGCAGCGCCTCCGAGCCCGCCGCCATCGCAAGCGCGCTTAAAACAAGGGCGACTCCGTGCAAGCCCGCGACCACCGTGCTCACATAAACCGGGAAATTTCCCAGCCAGGTGAGGGGTCCGTCGTTGTCTGGACTGCGTTGCGCAATCATTTCAAACAAGAAACTATGCCCGATTGGAAAGCCCCACAAGCGGGAAGTCGCGCGGGCTTTTTCCTATTGCGAAGCGCCTGCGAGGGCGGCAAAGTGCGGCCCATGGGAATATTTGTGATATCGCTGATCGTTCTGGCCGTGTTAGCGGGTTTTTTCCTGCTCTTCGTCGTTGGCCAATACAACCATCTCGTGACGCTGCGGAACCGCTTCAAAAACGCCTTCTCGCAGATCGATGTCCAACTCAAGCGCCGCTACGACCTCATCCCGAACCTCGTTGAAACCGCGAAGGCCTATATGCAGCACGAGAGCAAAACACTCGAAGCTGTCACCGCCGCCCGCAACATCGCGCAAACCGCTGGTGGCCGCGCCGCTGCAAATCCGGGCGATCCCGCCGTGATGCGCGAACTCGCGGGAGCCGAGGCTGGGCTCACCGGCGCTCTCGGACGCCTCATGGCCGTCGCCGAGGCTTATCCCGACCTCAAGGCAAATCAAAACATGCTCCAACTCACCGAGGAGCTGACCTCCACCGAGAATAAAGTCGCCTTCGCCCGCCAGGCCTACAACGACTCTGTGATGGCCTACAACACGAAGCGCGAACTTTTCCCGACAAACATCATCGCAGGCATCTTCAACTTCGCCGCAGCCGAGTTGTTCCAAGTCGAAAACCCCGCCGAGCGCGAGGCGCCGAAGGTTTCGTTCACATGATGCCGGTCACCCCGTCGCGCTCCGCTTTTTTGGAAAAGGCGGCCACCGACCGCGTCGTGCCCGTCATGTGTGAGATCGTGGCGGATGGCGACACGCCGGTCTCCGCCTTCGCCAAGCTGTGTGGCGAGGCGCCATCCTTTCTCCTCGAATCCGCCGAGCAAAAAGACCAGACCGGCCGATTCTCCTTTCTGGGCTTCGGTGCACGCGCCACATTCACCGCCACGGGAAAAACCCTCACGCTCACGGAAAACGGAACCTCCCGCACCTTCGAGACCGACTGCGACCCGCTCGATGAGCTCGAAAAGTGGATGGCCCCCTACCGCACCGAGGTCGATCCCGCACTCCCCCTCTTCCATGGCGGCGCAGTAGGCTACCTGAGCTACGATTGCATCCGCTGGTTCGAGCCCACCATTCCGCCTGCGCCAAAGGATGAACTCGGAATTCCCGACATGTTTTTCATGGTCACAGAGGCTGTTGTCGCCTTCGATCACCGCCAACGCCGGATTCGCATTGTCGCGAATGCCTTTCCCGAAAAAGAAAATCCCGCCGCTGCCTACGAGGCCGCCTGCGAGCGAATTCGTGGAATCCTGGAGTCTCTCTCCAAGCCCCTCGCCTTCGAGCCGATCTTCACGGAATCCACCCCCGCCGCCGCGCCATCCACTTCTAACACGACCCGCGAGGAATACCACGCCATGGTCCACCGCGCGCACGAATACATCCGCTCGGGAGACATCTTCCAGATCGTGCTCGCCCAGCGCTTCGAGACCGAATTTCACGACGACGCCCTCGATCTCTACCGCGCCCTGCGGTTCGTGAATCCCTCGCCCTACATGTTCTGCCTGCGCTGTCCCGGTGGATACTCCCTCGTGGGCAGTTCACCCGAGGTCCATGTGCGCCTCACCGGCGACCTCGTGGAAATCCGCCCCATCGCCGGCACCCGCCGCCGAGGCGCAACGGTCGAGGAGGACAATGCCAACGCCGACGACCTCATGGCCGATCCGAAAGAGCGCGCCGAGCATCTCATGCTCGTCGACCTCGCCCGCAACGATGTCGGCCGCATCGCGGAATACGGCTCCGTGAAAGTCACTGATTTCATGACGATCGAGCGCTACAGCCATGTCATGCACATCGTCTCGCATGTCTCGGGAAAACTCGCCGGTGGCCGCAGCGCCTTCGATGTCATGCGCGCGACATTCCCCGCCGGAACCGTCTCCGGAGCGCCCAAAGTCCGCGCCATGCAAATCCTCAACGAACTCGAAAAAAGCAAACGCTGCTCCTACTCCGGCGCCGTCGGCTACTTCGGCTTCGACGGCAACCACGACTCCTGCATCGCCCTCCGCACCGTCCTGCTCAAGGACGGCAAAGCCTTCGTCCAATCCGGCGGCGGCGTCGTCGCTGACTCCACACCTGAGGGCGAATACCAAGAGACCCTCAACAAAGCCATGGCCGGCATGCGCGCCATCGACCGCGCCCGAAAATCAAAATGATTATTAACCACAGAGGACACGGAGAACACGGAGGGGGAGATGAGTTTTCGGTTAGCTTCAGAATTTCCCAGCCTTCATTCTTAAAAAATTTCCAAACAATCCTCTTTTCCCCCACCTCCGTGATCTCCGTGTCCTCCGTGGTTAAACCTCTTTCCGCACTCGCATGATCCTCGTCATCGATAACTACGATTCCTTCACCTACAACCTCGTCCAGTATTTCGGCGAATTGGGCGCCGACCTGCTCGTGAAGCGCAACGACGAGATCACCCTCGCCGACATCGCCAAGCTCTCACCCGAAAAAATCGTCGTCTCCCCCGGCCCCTGCTCACCCACCGAGGCCGGCATCAGTTGCGACACCATCCGCGAATTCAGCGGAAAAATCCCCATCCTCGGAGTCTGTCTCGGTCATCAGAGTATCGGCCAGGTCTTCGGCGGCGAAGTCATCCGCGCCCCGCGCCTCATGCACGGCAAAACCTCCCCCATCCTCCACACCGGCGAGAATGTCTTCACCGGCCTCCCCAGCCCTTTCGAGGCCACCCGCTACCACTCCCTCATCGTCAAACGCGAAACCCTCCCCCCCTGCCTCAAAATCACCGCCGAAACCGCCGAAGGCGAAATCATGGGCCTCGCCCACCGCACCCTCCCCGTCTACGGCGTCCAATTCCACCCCGAATCCATCCTCACCCAACACGGCAAGCAGATGCTGAAGAATTTTTTGGATTCGTAATGGCTTGAATTTTCCATGCCCGAGCATCAATCCATCGAGTGGAAAGAATCGTGGAGGGACGAGTATCTCCGATGGATCTGCGGTTTCGCCAACGCCAGCGGCGGCATGCTTGTCATAGGCAAAACCAACGACGGAGTTTCACTGGGAGTCAAAGATTCCGGAAAGTTGCTTGAGGAGATTCCGAACAAGGTGCGGGACATCCTCGGGATTTTAGTGGATGTCAATCTTCGCTGCGAACAAGGGGCTGAACTTGTGGAGATTGTCGTTGAACCCTATCCCTATCCCATCAGCTACAAAGGCGAATACCACTACCGAAGCGGAAGCACGAAACAGGAATTGAAGGGCGCGGCTCTGGACCGCTTTCTTCTCAGAAAACAGGGTCGGCATTGGGATGGCGTTCCGGTTCCAAATGTTAAACCATCGGAGCTTGAGCCATTCACACTTGCTGCTTTCCGCAAACGCGCTCACCGCAGCAAGCGACTCTCGCCGGAAATTCTTCGCGAACCGGATGCCGCGCTTTTGGAGAAACTGCATCTCATGGAGGGGCATTACCTGAAACGAGCAGCCATCCTTCTCTTCCATCCCGATCCCGAGCGGTTTGTAACCGGTGCTTTTATCAAAATCGGGTTCTTTCGCACCGATGCCGATCTTGTTTTTCACGATGAAATTCATGGAGACCTCTTCAGCCAAGTGGACAAAACGCTCGACACGCTTCGCGCCAAATATCTCAAAGCCTTGATTTCCTATGATGGAGTGCAGCGGGTGGAAAACTATCCCGTTCCTGAGGAAGCCCTACGAGAGGCAATCCTCAACGCCGTCGCCCATAAAGACTACTCCAGCGGTTCGCCCATCCAAATCAGCGTGTATGCAGACAAGCTCCTTGTTTGGAATTCCGGCCATTTGCCTCACGACTGGACAGTAGACCGACTGACAGAAAAGCACTCCTCCCAACCCTTCAACCCGGACATTGCGAACGCCTTCTTTCGCGCGGGAGCCATTGAATCGTGGGGTCGGGGAATCGAACGCATCATGTCCGCTTGCAGAGAGTCCGGCACTCCACGGCCCACAATCGATTACGAACCCGGAGGCATTTGGATCAAATTCCCCTTTTCCACCGCTTATTTAGCCAAAGCCTCAAGTGGCCCGGATGCGAAAAAAAGTTCGGGGAAAAGTTCGGGGAAAAGTTCGGGGAAAAGTTCGGGGAAAACCGAGGACAAGATCATTGCAATCGCTCGCAAATCCCCAAGTGTTTCCATTCCACAAATTGCCGAGATTCTGGGCATCAGCACACGCGCGGTGGAAAAACAAATTCGCCAACTCAAGCAAGCCAAGCGCCTCCGCCGCATCGGTCCGGCCAAGGGCGGAAACTGGCAAGTCGTGCTATGAAGACCCCTGCCTGAAGCCATAATGATTTCCGTTGTTTGCGCCATTATTGAAGACGAAGCTGGCCGGTTCCTTCTCGCCAAGCGACCCGAGGGAAAGTGCCTCGGCGGCTTTTGGGAATTTCCCGGAGGAAAGCTTGAGGAAGGCGAGTCGATTGAGGCGGCCTTGGTCCGAGAACTTCAAGAGGAACTCCTTATTCAGACCGAGATTTTCCAAATCCTCGAAATGGTTGAACACCACTACGAAAAATCCTCGATCCGACTCATCCCATGTCGGGCAAGGATTCTTTCTGGCGTTCCGACGGCGTTGGAGCACTCGGAAATTGGTTGGTTTTCAGTCCACGAGATTGTTCGAAGCAGCCTTGCGCCAGCCGATGTGCCTATTCTAGCTATGCTCGCCACGCCATGAGTTCCGGCAACTTTCTCCCCGGCATCTACGAGCAGGTTCAAAGCAAGAGACTGGAAAGTTTTCTCGAAGCGCACCCGGAATTGCGCTCGATTTTCTCAAAGATCGATCCCGAGGAGGAGCCTTCGAAATACTCGGCCTTTGTTTCCCGTTTCGTCGAAGCAGCGTTGCGCCAAAAGACTTCCACCGCAGACCGCCTCGCCCTGTGCAACGAGCTCCTCGAAAAAATCTTTTCCCTCGGGGAAATGCAACATGCCAGCGGCGATTTCCTTCCGTCCCCTGAGCCGAAACTGCTGACCGAAATCACACCGACCTATCTCGCCAAGCCCGGTCTTCCTCGTCCTCTCACCCCGCTTGCCGAAAGCAGCCTCTTCACCGGTGCGCAGACAGATCCTCCACTCGCGAACGAGTTGGCTCTCGAAATGGCATCTGCCGACCGCGTCGACATTCTTGTTTCATTCATCAAATGGTCGGGACTGCGACTGCTTGCGGACTCGCTGAGGGAACTTTCGGATCGTGGCGTTCGGATTCGTTTGATCACGACTTCCTACATGGGCGCCTCGGATGCCCGCGCCGTTGAATGGAT
>JBIKUM010000191.1:0-6169 GCA_044347585.1 Terrimicrobiaceae bacterium | reverse complement strand
GAACTCCCTGAACAGGAAAGGGCCACATTGGCCATGCATATCCTGGAATCCTTGCCGGTTCTGTTTTCGGAATCGGATGGAGGTCTCGCGGAAGCAGAGCGGAGGGATGCGGAGATGGATTCGAATCCGGCCCTCGGACTTTCGCTCGCCGAGTTCGATCAGAAAATTCTGAGCCGCCGCACACGGTGAATGTGGAATTCCATCCCCGCGTCTTCGCGGAAGTGGATGCCATCATGCGATATTACGAGGAGGTGGCGGATGACCGACTGGCGGATGATTTCTATCTGGAGTTCCGGGCCAAGGTTTTGGAAGCCGCTGAAAGTCCGGGGCATTTCAACGAGCGTGTCGGGGGATTCAAGCGGGCCAATCTGAAGCGCTTCCCCTACAATTTTCTCTTCCGCGTGACCGAAAGCAGCATTCGGATTTTGGCGGTCCGCAACCACGCTCGTAATCCCAGATATGGCACCAGACGAAAATAGCCGGAAGGCAGCGAGCCGTTGCTGGTGATCTCGGCGGAGGAGGCCGCGAAACAGGGCACTGCGCCGTGCAGCTGCGAGAGTCTTGCCGCTACTCGTATGAGATCGAGGGCGTCGAAAAAGGGCGCAAGATTGAACTGGAGCCAAACCGTCTCATTTCGTGATACAAAAATGTCTGCCTTCTCGAAACCCGGGCGTCCGCGGGTCGCCTGCATCTTCATTTGACGGAGGATGGCAAACGAGTGGCCGCGGGCATCGTGGAAATCCGCTCCATCAAGCTGGATTATCTGGAGGAATATCGCGGGATGCTGCGCGGGCTGGCCGAGGATTTGCGCGGCTACATCTTCGATCTCGGCGCGCTCACCTCGGTGCCGATGGTGACCGAGTGGTCTGAGGATGCTCCCAGCCTGGCCCAGCAGGTGGAATACCTTCGAACCACGCTGGCGGGGCGGGAGTTTCGCGGGGCGATGGCTCAAATCCTGCGCTACCCGAATGAGAAGCTGGAAGCCGAGCCGGATATTCGTCCCATCGAGAGGCCGTTCCGGGCGGGGAAGTCCTTCCATTCCCAAATCGCGATGGGAGGAGCGAGAACCGCCGTGCCGCCGGGGCATTCGCTCCATGGGATGATGAAGGGGCTCGGCATAGCCGACCCCTCCCTGCCCTCAAAAGTGCGCGTAGTCAGCAAGCGGCGGACGCTGGACACACCGGAGAACCGTTTTGTGAAGTTCACATTAAAGTCGTTTTCCCGATTCCTCGACCATGCGGAGGAAATGATCATCCTCTCCGGAGAGGGAAAAAAGAAATACGAACCGGTCCTGCGCGACATCAAAGATCTCCAATCGCGGATCGCGAGGCATCTTGCGGCGGGGATGTTTTCCGAGGTGGGCGAGTTGCGTTTCGTGCCGATGGGAAGTCCGGTGCTGCAGCGCAAGGCAGGCTACAGGGAGGTGCTGCGGCATTGGTTGGAATTCCGCCTTTCCTCCAAGATCAAATGGGCTGGAGCCGAGGAAGTCATGGGCGGCGGGGCCAGTGACTTCGATGCGGGCAAGAAGGACCTCCCCGCGCTCTACGAGGCATGGCTTTTTTCCCAACTCTTCAAACTTTTCTGCGCGAAATTCGGCGTCACCGCCGCTGAAAAGCGAAAACTTTTAGACGAAAACGATCCGCTCAACTTTGTGATCAAGCATGGGCGGCATGCCTCGTTCAAGGGCCTGAAGACGGGCGGGCACCGCAACATCCAAGGCGAGTTCCACTACAACCGGAGTTTTAACGAAGCGGCGACTCCCGGAATGGAGGGTTCCTGGACGCGAATCCTGCGTCCGGATTTCACGATGTCCTTTTGGCCGGATGGTCTGGATAAAAACGAGGCCGAACGCAGGGAGCAGATGGTGCATGTGCATTTCGACGCCAAGTATCGGGTCGGCAGTATCGATGCGATCTTCGGGAAGAACATGAATGAATCCTCGCTGGACGAAGAAAAGCGGAGTCAGCGGGAGGGGAACTACAACCGTGCCGATTTGCTCAAGATGCACGCCTACCGCGATGCGATCAGGCGCTCGGAGGGAGCCTATGTGCTCTACCCCGGAGAGATCACAAGTGTCGAAAAAGACAACAGAAACTGGCGGGGTTTCCATGAACTGCTACCGGGGCTCGGAGCCTTCGCCATCAAGCCAGCCGCCGATGGCTCGGCTAAGGGAATCGAGCATCTGGGCAAATTTTTGGACGAGGTTCTCGATCTGCTTTCAAACGGGGTTTCCTTCCTGGAGCATCGCCGACAGGGAACCCGGCACATGGCACAGACACACCAAAAGTGGGAGTCTGATTTCGGTGGCACGACACCCTATATCTTATCGGAAGTGCCGGGGCTGTTGAATGACATTGCTGACGGTCCAAACAGTTCCCACATGGTCTCCGTGCTTGTGGGGTGGTGCAAAGACGAAGCCCACCTCCGCTGGATTGAAGAGCGTGGTCTTTACAATGTGCGGCTGGGAGAAGGTGTGGCCGGAGCGGTGGAAATTCTCGATCCCCGCATCGTGGGGACAAGGGTGCTTGCGCTGCGCAACGCATCTGGAGCTATCAATGGCCTCTGGCGGCTCCAATCGAATCAAGGAGCCAAGGCCGTGCTCAAGACAAAGATGCTGGAGTCCGGCTACCCAAGTCCCAACCATGAGCAGTATTTGGTTTTCCCAGTTGAGAGAGTCCCAGGGTATGAGGCAGCCGAGTGGAATTTGGAAGGGCTGAAAAAAATTAGGGAAGAGTTTTTCGCGCCCGATCGACTCGGCGAGCCAATCCTGCTCTCGCTCGCCGAGTTCCTGCAGGCGTGTATGCCCGGAACTGTAGTTGGAAGATCAGGGGTGGAATCTCAAACAGAGAAGACTTCCGCCAAGCCTGAGTCAAAGAAGGCGCAATATGAGAGTGCCCGACAACTGAAGGCCAGGCAGCGGAAGGAGGCCAAGAAATGAAAATCGGCATTTTGGCATTTGGTTCGTTAATTGATGATCCTGGTCGGGTCAAATGGGTTTCATAAATTATTGATTTTTAGTTACCTTAAGCGTTCCTTTGAATCAGGCGAGAGCACGAATTGGCCCCGCATTCTGACGCATTTGGTTTCGCGGTCTTGCCGCAGTGTCATCGCTATGAGGTGCTGATGCCGACGAGGGTGTCGGCGTTCGTGCGAGAACCTTTCTCCGTGCTTGGTGTCTCCGTGAGAGGCTTTCGGCAGATCAGCTCTTGTTTTTTGGGAAATGTGTCAGCTCCAGATTTCTTCGCGACTCTGCGATAGTCACCCCGTGCGGCGAGGGCGCTGCTGACGAAGTTCGGGCAGTGTCCGGAATGCGGGACAAATAGTTCGGCTCGCCGATACGGAATATCCGATCCTAGCGAGTGTTCTGTGAACATTTGAACGGGGAAAATTTTTTTAAAAATAATGTTGACCTTTTTAGTAACTAAAATAAAACATTACTGAACCTATCAACAAATGAGTGCAACTTCGCAAAACAATTCAACCGCTCCGGCGCTGCCTGAACAGGAAATCTTGCAGGCCATCCGGGGGATCCGTTTCGGGGTTGTTGAGATTGTTGTGCATAACTCACGCGTCACGGAGATTCGCCAAACACGGCGCCTTAGACTAGCGAGTGGCGAAAGCGATAAAATTTCATCCCACCCGATCACGGGAGGCTAAAAACGATACTGCTTGAAACGACCCTTACATGGGAGTTTTCGGCATTTTTATTAAACTATAAAATGACTAAAAAGATAATAAACAAACCCAAGCGTTTCGCACAGACATCCCAGCGACTGTCTCGTGGAATTCTTGGAATCGTGGCCATCAGTGCCATTCAAGCGCAACCGCTCCATGCCCAGGACGACATTTCCTCCTTGAGGGCACAGCTCAAGGCTCTGGAGGCAAAAGTCGCAGCTCTGGAAAGTAGCCAAAAGACATCTACAGGCGATGACGCTTTGAAGGAAAAGCTTGAGAAGTTGCCATCGGTGACTCTGGACTCCAAGGGGCTGAATTTTACCAGCCCGGGCATTCGGACCACCCGCACGGAGGTCGGGCCTGACGGCATTCCTGTGGAAACGACGACTGTCACTGAAGAGGGCGCTTTCAAATTCAAGATTGGCGGTCTCCTCCAGCCCCAGTTACGGACATTCATCAACACGCCGGATGCCACATCAACCTTTCTGATTCGCCGTGCGCGTCTGAATCTGGAAGGCACGGCATTCAAAAACTTCGATTGGAAACTGCAGACCGATTTCCAAGCAAACGGCGTGGACAACACCACGAGCACGACCGTGCAGGATGCCTATGTGGGCGCTAAGGGCTACGATTGGCTCCAGCTGCGCGTTGGTAAAATGAAGAGCTCGATCGGCATCGAGCGCTGGCAATCCGCGCACGCCCGCTGGTTCACAGATCTCATCACCACCACCTACATCGTCCCGAACCGCGTGGTGGGTGCGATGCTCTGGGGCAATGTGGGTGATGGCCTGGCCGAGTATTACACAGGCCTCTTCAATGGCGCGCCGGATGGCGGAAGCGGGAATGTTTCCATCCCCGGGCAGAACACCAAGGACTTTGAAGCCCGCCTCGCGGTGACTCCCTTTGCCAAAACGAGCATCGTTCCTTTGAAAAAACTCACCGCTGGAGCCGGTGTCACCTATGCGCCGCAGCTCAACGGGCTCGGCACCTATGCCACGGCCAACCAGCAGTCGTTCTTCAAATACCGATCGTCCACCGTGAATGCCACATCAGCCGATCCGGGCGAGCAAGTGCGATTTGTGCCGAACCTCCAATACTTCTGGGGACCCTTCGGACTCTATGCCGAGGCGGCGTGGTCCACGGTCGGCGTAAGCGGCACCCAGAGCACCACCAAGGCGGTCGTCAAAAAAACCAATGTCGTGGACTCAAAGGGCCAGACGATCGGCAGCTTCAACACAACTTCCAACAGCACGACGATTCAGGAATACAGCACCAACCTAACCAACTTCGGCTGGCAGATCGCCGCATCATACATGCTCACAGGTGAGGATAACGCCTTCCGCGCTATCTCGCCGCGCCGGAAGTTCAGTCCCTCGACAGGAGGGTGGGGGGCACTTCAACTCACGGCCCGTGTCGGGCAGTTGACTGTGGATTCCAACGCCTTCCCGATCTATGCGGACGCGAATACTCAGGCCGAGCAATCCACCACATTTGGAACCGGTCTGAACTGGATCCTGAACGACAACATGAAACTCACCCTGCAATACGACTACACAAGCTTCATCGGCGGAGCGGCAAATGACGGCAATCGCCCGGATGCCAACGCCATCACCACACAATTCCAAGCCTACTTCTAATCATTATGAAAAAAATAACCCAACTCGCGGTTCTTGCCGCAATCGCCGGCGCGACCGGACTGCAAGCAGCCAACCAGGCCATCCTCAATGTGTCCTATGATCCCACACGGGAACTCTACAGCGACATCAACAAGGCGTTCGCCAAGCAATGGGCGGCAAAAACGGGCGATTCCATAGCTATCGACCAATCCCATGGAGGCTCGGGTAAACAATCCCGCTCCATCGTGGACGGGCTCGAGGCGGATGTGGCAACTCTCGCGCTGGCCTACGATATCGATGCCATTTCCGATCAGTCGGGGCTTTTGCCAAAGAACTGGCAGACGCGCCTTCCAGACAACAGCTCGCCCTACACCTCGACGATTGTTTTTGTCGTCCGCAAGGGCAATCCGAAGGGTGTGAAGGACTGGAACGATCTCACGCGCGACGGCGTGAAGGTGATCACGCCCAATCCGAAAACCTCCGGCGGTGCGCGTTGGAACTACCTCGCAGCCTATGCCTACGCCCTCCGTCAAAATGGCGGCGATGAGCAGAAGGCGAGGGAATTTGTTTCGAAGTTGTATTCGAATGTCCCCGTGCTCGACACCGGTGCCCGGGGATCGACGATCACCTTCACCGAGCGGCGCATGGGGGATGTTTTCCTCTCTTGGGAAAACGAGGCGCATCTTATCCAGAAGCAGTATCCCGGCCAGTATGAGATCATCGCCCCGTCGTTGAGTGTTCTTGCCGAGCCGCCTGTCGCCTTGGTGGACAAGGTGGTGGACCGCAAGGGCACCCGAGAAGTCGCGCAGGCTTATCTGGAGTTCCTTTACACGCCGGAGGCGCAGGACATCATTGGCCGCCATTACTATCGGCCGCGT
>JBIKUM010000190.1:0-6176 GCA_044347585.1 Terrimicrobiaceae bacterium | reverse complement strand
ATGAAGGCGCCATCGGTCGAGCAAGATGAAACCCAGGCCCAAGCACCGCAACAAGAAGAGGAACTCACTCTTTCCGCTGGAATGGAAATGCTCTGCCGTCTCGCGCTCACGAGCCAAGAAGTCCGCAGTTGGCTCAGAACCCAAAACCGGCTGGATGATTTCGAGCCAGGGGCGGTTTTGGTGACCAAACTGGCCCAAGCAGACTACGAGGATGAGTCCCCGCCGCCACCTATACTTCTTGCGCAGTTGACGGGTGCCGAGGAACGACTCATTTCGGCGATGGACATTCACCGCCCCACTCCCACTCCTTTGGATCGGGCCAAGCAAATCCTCCAAGGCTTGAGCGTTCAGCAACTCACCCGTGAGATCGAAGGTCTCAAGAGCCGCATCGCGAACCCGGCGATCCCAGCGGACGAGAGGCAAAAATTCCAAAAACAAATCCTTGACCTGACGATCCGCGTGGCGGATGTTCGTCGGCCTTTTCTCCAGGCCTAACGGAAAGCAGATTGAAAACAAAAACCACCTCTTCAAAAAGCCCGTCCCGTCCGGCGGCTAAACCCAGCGCAGCCAAGAAGGTTTCCAAACCTTCCAAACCGGCGGCGAAGTCCAACCCCCAATCCGGCAAACCCGCGCCGGCAAAGGCCGCAAAGCCGATCGCCAAAAAAGCCGTGGCGGCCTCCAAGCCAAAGCCTGTTGCGAAAAAGGCGAAGCCGGCACCAAAGCCCGCTCCCAAGCCAGTAGCCAAGGCAACCGCGAAAAAATCGATTCCTCAGAAGATCACCCCCAAATCAAAAGCCGCTGCGAAGCCAACGGCAAAGGCTCCCGCCAAAGCGCAAAAAATTTCCCAAAAGTCGCCTACGCGAGCCACAACTCCTGCCAAGAGCGCCCCGGCAAAGAGCACTAAACCGGTAGCAAAAGTAGCCTCCAAGCCGGTCCCGGCGAAGGCGACTAAGACCAGTTCCAAGCCCGCTCAAAAACTTCCCGTTCCCCCAAAGGCTCAAGAAAAAAAGCCGGAAGCCGGAAAGAAAAATACCAAGGAGAAAAAAAACGAGGCCTCCAAATCCGAGTTAACTGCGCAGCCGCTTCCGATGAGCATCCCCAAGATGATTCAAGAGAAGGTGCGCGATCTCATTCGTCTCGCCAAGGAACAAGGCTACCTCACTTACGAGGATCTGGATGAGCATCTTCCCGAAGGCGTCAGCAATCCGGAGCATCTGGATGCCATCATCAGCCAACTGCGCGGCGTTGAAATCGAAATTATCGAATCATCGGATGTCGATCGCGTAAAAGAGGTTAGAAAAGAAGACGAAGAAGAGGACAAGGACGAAAAAGAGGAAAAAGAAGAGAAGGAAGAAAAAAGCGACGCGAAACTCGATATTTTGGATGATCCGGTCAGGATGTATCTGAAACAAATGGGGCAAGTCCCATTGCTCACGCGCGAGCAGGAAGTGGAAATTTCCAAACGCATCGAAGACGCCGAGTTGAAAGTCCAAGAACTCCTCTACGGCTTCGGATTCGTCGCAAGAGCACATGTTGATCTCGCACAAAAGCTTATCGATCAGCGCGAGCGCTTCGACCGCGTCATTCTCGACAAAAAGATCGAAAGCCGCGAGCGCTACATGAAGGCCCTCCCCCGCCTTTGCCAGCAGGTAAAGCGCGCTACAGACTCTGTTTCAAGACTTTACTCGGAAGCCGCTCAGGTCGGTCTGAATTCCGAAAAACGCAAGAAGTTCGATCGCGCCCTCAAGTCGCTTCAACAATTTTATCCCAAGTTCTTTTTCAAACAAAAAGTCGTTGAAGACTTTGTTGTGCTCGTTGAGGAAAACCATCGCGCTGTTGGCAATATCCAAAAGGAACTCAGCAAGCACGCGAAGGATGCCAACCCAAAGCTCCGCCGCCAACACACCGCCGAACTCAAGGAGATGCAAGCCCGGTTCTGGCTCACTCCGGACGAACTGAAAGCGCATCACGAGAACCTCAAGGTCTGGCACCGCAAGGCGCTCAAAGCCAAAACCGAAATGGTTGAGGCGAACCTGCGCTTGGTTATTTCCATCGCCAAAAAATACACCAACCGCGGCCTCTCATTCCTCGACCTCATCCAGGAAGGCAATATGGGCCTCATGAAGGCCGTTGAGAAATTCGAATACCGCAGAGGTTATAAATTTTCCACCTACGCCACATGGTGGATCCGGCAAGCCATTACACGCTCCATCGCCGATCAGGCCCGCACGATCCGCATCCCTGTGCACATGATAGAAACGATCAACAAGCTGATCCGTGTGCAAAAGCAACTCGTTCAGGAATATGGCCGCGAGCCTTCGCCGGAGGAAATTTCCGACGAGATTCAGCTCCCTGTCGAGCGCGTGCGTGCCGTTTTGAAGATGGCCCAGCAACCGATCTCCCTTCAAGCACCCGTGGGCGACAGCGACGACACAAGCTTCGGCGACTTCATTGAAGACAAAGGTGCCGAGAACCCTGCCGACATGGCAGCCATCGTCTTGCTCAAGGACAAGATCAAAGATGTCTTGGAATCCCTCACCGAGCGTGAGCGCCAGGTTCTCGAGCAACGCTTCGGCCTCGTGGACGGCTACAGCCGCACGCTCGAGGAGGTCGGACGCCAATTCAAGGTCACCCGCGAACGCATCCGTCAGATCGAGGCTAAAGCGCTGCGGAAAATGCGCCACCCCACCCGCATTCGCCAGCTCGAAGGCTTCCTCGACGCGCACGAAACCTGAAATTTCGCGCAACTTCAGCCAATCAGCCGGGTTTGATCCTGTATGAAAGACGACCTTGCGGAGAATGACGAACTGTGGAACCTCTTGGGCCAAGCCCGAAAAACCACGCCCTCGCCTTTCTTCGCAAGAAATGTCCTGCGGTCCGTTAGAAGCCTCTCCCCTGCCCCATTGCTCCCGCGCTTCATCCTGCCTTGGCTCCAAGCCGCAGCCCTGAGCATCCTCCTGCTCGGCTTCACGCTCTCCCTCATTCATCCCCAAAAAAGCCAAGTTCCGCCCGAACTTGTGGAATACTTCGACATCGCTGCCGGTCTCGACCAATTGGCCTCGGCAGAGGATCTATCCCCCCACAATTTCGCAACCAGCTCCCTTTAGCCCCGAATCCCCGGCGCTCACCGAACACGCCAATCAGCGGGCGGCTTAAGCGCGGAGGCGTTCGATTGTCGCGGTGGTGGATTTGCCTTCGACCATGTCGGCGAGAACGACTTTGCCGCCATGGGCTTCGACGATGTCGCGGCCGCTAACATAGTGGGCCCAATCTTTGCCTTTCACGAGGACATCGGGGAGGATTTGGGAGATGAGGTCGCGAGGTTCGTCTTCGTCGAAGATGACGACATAGTCGACGGAGCGAAGGGAACCCAGGACGAAGGCGCGGTCTTGCTCGGCGTTGACAGGGCGTGTGGGGCCTTTGGCTCGGCGGACGGAGGCGTCACTGTTGAGACCTACGACGAGGGCGTCGCCTTGTGCCCGGGCGAAGGCAAGATACTGTGTGTGACCCCGGTGCAGGATGTCGAAGCATCCGTTGGTGAAGACGAGTTTTTTTCCCTGGCTATGAAGATAGTCGCGTTCCTGGCGGGCTTGCGCAGGGGTGAGGATGCGGGGAAGTTCAGGCTGCATGGAAGAGGGCAGGAACGGATTCCTTGTGGGTGTCGGTATTTTGACGGCGGGCCTGCTCGATGCGGCGCAGGTAGAAATCCAACGCTGCGTCGGGAATGCCGGTGATGCGGGCCTTGGTGAATTCTTCCACGGCCTTGTCCCATTGTTTTTCGCGGTAGTGGAGGACGCCGGTCCAGAAATGGTCGCGACTGCGCTCACGCTCGGGTGTGAGGGAGTGCTTCGGCGCGAGGATTTCGTAAATTTCCACACGGCGGCGCTTTTCGGCGACCTTCAGGATTTCAATCGGACGCACCTCGACGGATTCCGAAGCGGGCGTGTAGGCATCCGGTCCGATGAGGATTCGGGCCCCATACATCGAACTGGCAGCACAAAGACGGCGGGCAAAATCCACAGCGGGCCCAGCCACGCTGTAGCTTCCCAACCGCCCTCCACCGAAAACGCCGGCGATGATGTCCCCCGTATCGAGGCCCATGCGCACATCGAGTCGGCGCTGCCATCTCGCGTCGCATTCCTTGTTCAGCTCATCCAGGCGTGCGGCGAGGTCCACAGCGGCACGGCAGGCACGGACGGCGTGACGAGGATCGCCAATCGGAGCGCCGAAGACGACGCGTATGCACTCGCCATTGCACTCGTCGAGGTAGGCACCAGATTCAACGAGGTAGTCAGAGGCGGTTTTGAGATACAGGTTAGTGATGGCGGTGTAGCTCTCTGGAGGAAGGAGCTCCATGAGTTCGGCGTGGTTTTGAACGGCGATGACGAGGACGGAGGCATTGACGACGCGGCCCGGGAAATCTGGTGTGGCATCCGAGGCGAGAATGGATTGAAAGGCCGCCTTAGGGAGGCGGAGGCCGAACAGACGCTCGAGAAGTTGATTCCGCTGTCCGTGGCGTGTTTTCTCCCAAGCGAATGCGAGCCCAGTGCTGCAAAGGACGGCGAAAACGGGGAGCACGGGGGAGAAGAATTTTCCATGAAGAGCCAGCACGGGTGCCCATGTGCAAAGCAGCAGAAGTGAAGCTAGGGAGATAATCCACTTTGCGGGTCGATTCGTGAGATCCGCCCAGACCCAGGCGATTCCAAAAGCAAAAATCAGGAATGTGATCCAAGAGGTGCCAGCGATGGGGCGTCCGTCTTGGGGAATTTCGAGAGTTTTCAGCAACGCTCCATCGATGAACGAGGGGAGGCCAGTGGCAAACAAAAGCAGCGACAAAACGACGGTGATCGCGCCGATGACAACGCTGACTTTAAGGTTTCTCATTTTCTTCTTTGGTGCGGTATGAGGCAACGACCCACTGGCTCAGCACGCGGTCTGGAGCCTCCACCGCATCGACGGGAATGACAAACTCCGACTGGCCGCTGTTCCGAGAGATCAGCCCAAGGCCAAATTGATAATCCTTAAAGAGGCTCTCGCACAAGTCGCGAGCGGGAATGTTTTTTTCAAAGGCCATGCGCAGAATGGCATCAATGGCCGCCAGATCGAAGCGAAGGACGAAGCCATGCTGGCCACCGAAGCGCTCGGCGAACTGCTGGATGACCAGGCGTTGCGTGTGCCGGGCCTCCTCCTCGCCGAGTTTGAGAAGCTCGGCGATGCTGGCGGAGGGGTTTTCAAAAACAGAAGGCGTAATCTCAAGAGAGCGCACGCGGGCTCCGGGGAGTTCGTATTTGAAGTCGCGCATGAGGCGCTCGCACACAGTCATGAGTCCACGCGCGCCGGTGCTTTCTTGAGCGGCCAAGGAAGCAATATACCGCAGGGCATCCGTGGAATAAACGGCCTCGATTCCATAGGCCGCAAAGGCTCGCTCATACTGGCGGATGAGGCTGCCTTCGGATTTCTGCAGAATGTTGAAAAGGTCCTGCTCGCCGAGGCTGTCGCACACGACCCGAACGGGCAGGCGTCCGATGAATTCAGGTTCGAGTCCGTAGTCCACGAAATCCCTCGTTCCCGCGAGGCGGAGCAATTCATCGGATTCGCTCGCCGATGGCGTGGGCGCGGCGCCGAAGCCCATGGCGGATTTTTTTAATCGCCGGGTGACGATGTTACCCAGTTTGTCGAAAGCACCGGAGACGATGAAAAGGATATGCCGGGTGTTGAGGGTTTCCTTGGCGACCTTGCCACGCTTTTGGAACTCCATTGCCGCCTGAATCTGGGATTGGAGATCATTCCCACCGCGCAGAGGGACATCCGTTTCCTCCATGAGCTTGAGCAAGGTGGTTTGCACGCCTCGACCACTGACATCGCGACCACTGACATCCGATGGCGTGGCAATTTTGTCGATTTCGTCGATGTAGATGATGCCATACTGCGCGAGCGAGATGTTGCCATCGGCTTTCTGGACGAGTTCGCGAACAAGATCATCCACATCACCGCCGACATAGCCGGTTTCGCTGAATTTTGTGGCATCCGCTTTGACAAAAGGAACGCCTATGAGCTCGGCGACATGCTTGACGAGGTAGGTTTTTCCAACACCTGTCGGGCCGGCGAGAAGGACATTTTGTTTGGAATACTCAAGCGGCGGGGCGTCGGCTTCACGAGAAGCCATGACGCGAGCA
>JBIKUM010000315.1:0-3513 GCA_044347585.1 Terrimicrobiaceae bacterium | reverse complement strand
GAAGCCCATTCCAGTTAGGGCAAAAAAGATAAGGCCCACTCCGATCCATGGAGCGGCCTTGCGATGGAAGACTCGAGGGTTCACGCCGACGATCTTCAACGGGCCGCCTCCAGCTGGCAAGCCGGAGCTGCCTCGCTGTTTGACACAGCCATGCGCTTGGAGTGTTCTTGGAGAGAAATGCCCGTTTTTCTTTTATGGATTTTGATGTCGGCGCTTTCTTGCCGATTGACGCTGGCCGAGATGCCGTCCACTGAAGGCGAGGGAAGCGCTGAGACCACTGCGCCGGTGGCGCCTCTGCCTGAAGGCCCTCTCGCAACGGCTGCTTTGCGGCTAAACGATCTCGCTGGCAATCCGCAGCCATTTGCAGGTTTTCTTGGCCCCAATGCCACAGTCACTGTGTTTCTTCACCCGTCTTGTCCGCTGTCACAACGGGCTGTGCCTTCCTTGAACAATCTGTCCACCGCCTTGGCGGATCAAGGTGTGCGCGTGTTGGGGGTCATCCAGCCGGATGTTCCCATCGAAGAAATCCAAGCGTTTCAGAAGGACTATGTGATCGGATTTCCGCTCGCAATCGACCTCGGCGGGGCTACTGCGCAAGCGATGGATGCGACGGTGACACCCGAGGCGTTCGTTTTGGATTCCCGATCCATGCCGCGATACGCTGGTCGGGTGGACGACCAGTATCTCGTGAGGGGCGTCCGCAGGCCCGCCGCGCAGCGCGAGGATTTGGCCGAGGCGCTCGACGATGTGCTCGACGGCAATCCTGTGCGTGTTCCGCGAACCACTCCAGTGGGATGCCCCTTGGAGCGCAAAGTGGCCGAGCCCCAGCCAGCAGCCACCCCGGAAAAAATGCTCACTTTCCACAAGGACATCGCGCCCATTCTTAATGCCCACTGCCAAATGTGCCACAGCCAGGGGAATGTAGCCCCGTTTGAATTGATGACCTATGATGACGCCTCGGACTGGATGAAACCCGGTCTCCGTGAGATCGAGGCTCATCGCATGCCCCCCGCTCAAGTCGAGAGCGACTTTCCCCTAGCTCATGAAAATTCCCTCACGAAGACAGAGATCGAGACAATCAGGGAATGGCTTCACTCAGGCATGGAGGAGGGAAATCCAGCCGACTCCGCGCACTTGCCCCCGCCTCCGAACCTCAACGACTGGCCGGAGGATTTGGGACCGCCCGATATCATCCTTGAGCAATCCGCCCCCACCACACTCGTTGGCAAAGGCCCCGACCTCTACCGTTATGTTCCATTCACCCTCGACAACCCGGAGGATTTGCACATTCGCGCCATGCAACTGCTTCCCTCGAATCGCAAACTCGTGCACCACGCTCTGATTGGCTACTGTCCTAGCGAGGATATTCGCCAACTGGATCCCGCCCTCCTTCAAGAAAACTACGGCTTGCTGCCCGGTGATTCCGCTCCGGGCTATTCCACACGCCACTCTTTTGGGATCAAGCCTCACACGGGCAACGCCGAGGACGGTTTGCCCCTCGTCTCCGGAATCATGGGCTACCTTCCTGGTCAGTCAGCCACTCGGTTGCCAGACGAGGCCGATTTGGTCATTCCCGCCCATTCCGACATTCTGACGCAGTTCCACTTTCACCGTTCAGGCAAGATGGAGACGGACAAATCGCGTATCGGCATCTGGCTTCACAAGGACACCGAAAAAAAACGCTATCTCGCCAGCAGCACATTTTTGTCCGGAGATTTTACGGTTGTGCCGAAGGGGTTAAAAAATTTCGCTGTCAAAACCGCCGACCCCATCCCGATCGACGCTTGGATTTACATGATCATGCCACACTGCCATCAACTGGGAAAAACCATCGATGTCACAGCGAGGTTACCCGGCACCGACAAAGATGTGACGCTGGTTCGTTGTCCAAATTGGGATTTCAACTGGCAATCCACCCACCAGCTTGCCGAGCCTGTCTTCCTGCCCAAGGGAACGATCCTCAAAAGCTCCGTCGTCTACGACAATACCGACAACAACCCGCGCAACCCCTTCCGCCCGGCACAACATGTTTTTCAAGGCGAAAACAGCTACGATGAAATGCTCCTCCCGATCCTGTTTTTTTACGCGGATCAAGAAGTCGATCCCCAAAACGCCTATTGGTATCGCTATGGAACCAAATTCCGCCGCGCGATATTTTTCCGGAGCCTCCTCGAGAAAAAATACGATTTCGAGGTTATGGCCGACGGAACTGTGGCCCGCAAACAATCTCCGATGACTCCAATCCATGACTAATTCCACAGAGCCCGCTCCCGGTGTAGGTGTTTCTCTCCAAGATGTGACCGTCCGCGTCGCCACTCCCAAGGGATCGCTCACCCTGCTTGAAAACATTTCCCTGAGTGTCGCCCCCGGCGAGTTCATCTGCATTCTTGGTTCGAGCGGAAGTGGCAAGAGCACGCTGGTGAAGTCGATGATCGGCCAGATTCCAGTCACCTCTGGTTCGATTCGCCTCGGTGCGAGTCTCGTTGCGGGGCATGCAGGCCGGATCGGGTATGTGCCCCAGCAGGATTTAGTGCACGAATCGCTCACGGTGGCCCGTGCGCTTCAATACGCCGCAAGGCTCCGACTTCCCGAGAGCACCACAGAGGCTGAGATAGAAACCTCCATCCGCGAGATCGAGGAGGCCTTGGCCATTTCCCACCGGCACGACACGGTTCTTTCCAAACTCTCGGGCGGCGAAATCAAACGCGTGAGCCTTGCCGCCGAACTCCTCGCCCGTCCGCGACTTCTTGTCGTCGACGAGGCTACGAGCAGCCTAGACCCCGCGACGGATGCCCGCATCATGCGCCTCTTGGTGGACTACGGTCGTCGCCACGGCACGACGATCCTTTGCGTAACTCACCACCTCGAAAACGCCGACTTGGCCGACCAACTCGTCATTCTCGCCAAAGGGCGGATCGTTTGGCAGGGAAAGAGAGATCACGCCCTCGCGCACTTCGCAGTAACCCGCCTCTCCGAGGTTTTTTTGTTGTTGGAGGATACTCCAGTGGAGGACTGGGTTCTCCGATTTAAAGGCCGTTCGACTTCTGTGGAACCTCCCCCGACTGATCCCGCCTGCTCTCGCGCCAAGTCACAGGGGTTCTGGTTTCAGTTCCGTCTTCTTTTCACCCGGCATTGGGAGGTGCTTCTCGCCGACCGTCGCACCGTCGCCTTCCTGCTTGCAGTGCCGGTGATCATGATCCTGCTGACCTTCGCCAGTTTCGAGGGACAGGATTTTTCCAAACCCTACATCTCCACACGCGTCCTTACCGGTGATGAAAAGGACCTCCTAGGCCAAGTCTGGGGGAATACGCAGCTCGCTCTTGGTCCCACGGACTTCAACTCCTCAGACGATGCCCTCAGTGACAACACCTCCATCGCCGCGCAATTGCGCGTCTTTTTGGATGCCTTCCCGCAAATCCGGGATTCCATTTCCCAGTCGGGATTCCAAAACATGATTCAACAGAGCCTGGCTCAAAAAATCCCCATTCTCCCGATACAGGTCATGGCTTTTCC
>JBIKUM010000359.1:0-2683 GCA_044347585.1 Terrimicrobiaceae bacterium | reverse complement strand
TCGTCTACACCACGCTTTTCGGCATTGTGCTTCTTGGGTTTTTAACCGGGATCACGGAAATCGCCAAAGAGCGGGCCATCATCGAGCGGGAAATCGCCGGCGGCATCCGACCCTCCGCCTATGTGGCCTCCAAATTCACGGTGGTCGCCCTCATCCTCCTTATTCAAGTCGTCTGCGGATTCATCCCGTTGAAGGAATTTTTTTCCGCTGCCGCCATCTGGCACCTGAGCACGCCCGTGGCGGAATACCAGCAACCGCTGCTCATCCAAGCTCTGGTTTTCTGGCTGGCCAGTTGCGCCAGCGCCGGAGCGGCACTGGCCATTTCGGCAGTCGCCCGCCGGCGCGAACAGGCCCTCTTCGCGCTTCCCGTTCTGATCCTCCCCCAACTCTTGCTTGGTGGCATTGTCGTCAAACTCCAGGGTGGGCTCCTCACCATCCTCGCTCAAATTTTCGTGCCCGCATACTGGGCCTATCGCGGCGCAATCGTCGACAATCCCGCATGGCCGAAAGACCTCGTGCAGTTTGGTTCCATGAATTCCTCGCCATGGATTCCCATCCTAGCCCTGTCCGCACAGATTGTTGTCACTGGTTTCCTGACATGGATACTCTTGCGACGATCCCTCAACTTGCCTCGCTAACGCCAAACAACCCGCAAACCTTGACCCATCCTATGAAAACAGCACTTGCCCTCTTGCTCCTAACCGCCACTTTTCTTTTCGCTGATGACGACCAACCGACTGTCGTGGCCGTTCAGATGAAGCAAATCGCTGAAAACTATAAATCGTTGAAATCCCAAGCCGATGATCCCGCTCAAAAGGATGCGTCGCTCGCTTTGGTCGCCGGAATGAGGCAAGCCGTCGCCACCGCTCGCACCGGAACCCCGGAGCCCGCTGAAAAACTCACGGGCTCGTCCCTCGACAACTATATGAACGAATTTCGCAAGGGTCTGGATGAGCTCGATGCCGACCTCCAAAAGGTCGATACCGCCATTCGCGAGGGCCAAACCGCTTCGATCGCCTCCATCCTCGACGACATGAATGCTCTAAAAAAAACCTACCACAGCGACCTACGGTAAGAGCGATGGCGACCACTCCCGACTCCGACGGTGTCCGCTGGATTCCCGTGGAAACGCCTAAGGGAACTTTTCAAGTCTGGACACGGAGGTCCGGCGAAAGCCCCAAGGCTAAGGTTCTCCTCCTGCATGGCGGTCCGGGGGGCTCTCCCGACTATCTAGAAATTTGCGATGCCTTTCTCCCACGCGAAGGCATCGAGATTTACCACTACGCTCAACTCGGCTCCGTGCCGAGCGACCAACCCGACGAACCCTCGCTTTGGAAGCTCGAGCGTTTTGTCGATGAGGTCGAGCAAGTGCGTCAGGCGCTTGGTCTGGACGCCTCCAATTTCTTCCTCTTCGGCCAATCTTGGGGCGGATTGCTGGCGATCGAGTATGCGTTGAAATACCAGCACCATCTCAAGGGACTCATCATTTCCAATATGATGTCGAGTGTTCCTGCCTACAATGCCTATGCTCGTGGCACGCTCCTTGCCGGAATGGATCCTGCCGTGCAGCAAGAGATTCTCGCCATCGAGGAAGCCGGGGATTTTGAAAACCCCCGCTTCATGGAACTCCTTCTCGCCCATCACTACCCGCAACATATCCTGCGTCGACCGGTCGACCAATGGCCTGATGCCGTGAACCGGACATTTTCCCGAGTCAACCCCGCCATTTATATTCCGATGCAGGGTCCGAGCGAGTTTGGAGCTGCTGGCGACTGCGCCCTGAAAAACTGGAACCGCTCCAGCGATCTCCTGCACATCACCGTGCCCACGCTCGTCATGGGTGCCCGCTACGACACCATGGCCCCTGAGCACCTGAGGTGGATGTCCACCCAGCTCCCTGCCGGACGGTTCCACTTTTGCGAACACGGCAGCCACTTATCGATTTACGATGATCAGGAGTCCTGGTTCAGCGGATTGATCGATTTTCTGAAAGGCGCTTCCTGTTAGGCAAACACACTTGAAGCTTCTTGTGAACGCCACCGCTCCGGACACCGACCAGCGCCTCCACGGACTCGATGCCCTCCGTGCCTCGGCGATGCTCTTGGGACTTGTCTTGCACGCTGCGATCCCCTTCATGCAGGCCCCCTTTTTTTGGGTGGGCCGCGAAGCGGCGACCGGATGGTTCTTCGATTTTCTTTTCACAAGCGTTCACAGTTTCCGTATGCCTCTTTTCTTCCTGCTGGCGGGTTTTTTTTCCCATCTGGTCTGCGCTCGCAAAGGCTGGGCCGGGTTTCTCAAACAGCGTGCATTGCGCATCGGAGTGCCTTTCCTGCTCGGAATGGTGACCTTGGTTCCGTTCATGATTGGGATTTTCCTTCGGATGACTGGAGCAAGTCGGCAACAGGAAGGAGGCTTTTCCATCTGGGACTATCCAACCTTCCACCTCTGGTTTTTGGAGGTCTTGCTGATTTTTTATTTCTGTTCGGCACTACTGGGTCTCGCGGGCAAGATTTTGCCGCAAGCACGCAACACTCTTGATACCGCAGTGAATTGGGGTCTCTCTCGTGGATGGCCTGTGGCGCTGCTGCTCCCGCCTGCGATGGCCTGTCTCTGGTCGGGATCACCGGGTGGCTGGTTGCCCGATGGAGAGCGGTTACTTCCATCACTTCGCGTGCTGGTTTTT
>JBIKUM010000502.1:0-14845 GCA_044347585.1 Terrimicrobiaceae bacterium | reverse complement strand
CCTAAAGGCCAATAGTAGGAACGCAAACCTCTCGTGGTATCAGCCACAGATGAAAAATTATTTTCATAAACTACGAGGCCCGTATCAAGATCTGTAACCTTGAGATCATCAATTTCAGCCGTTGACCCTGCCTGAAAAGACTGGATCATGAAAGAGTTTGGGCGAGTTGTGGCAGTTTGAGGAATCCCCAAGTTAGCCGCAGCCGCATCCCAACCGATGTCCACGCGGGAACCATCGGCGTCTTTGGCGGCATTTGGGTCGCCGGTATTAATGGCTGGTGAGCCTGTGCCGAGGGTGTAGTTAGTGGTTTCAGCGAATACTGGATCTGAGGTGAGGCAACCGGTGCCGGTGTTGACGAGGGTTTTGGTGTTGCCGCCGACTGTGGCTGATGTGCCGCCTTGGACGATGGAGTAGCTGAATGTGAAGGTGGCGTTTCCTCCGGGGCCGCTGGAGAACGAGCCGTATTGGTTGGTCGAGTTGTTCCAGAGAATGCTATTTTTGATCTGGATATTGCAATTTCCTGCTCCGGAGATGCCGCCGATGCGGTTGAACCCGTTGTTGGTGTTGGTCACGATCGTGCAGCGGTCGGCGATGAGGTTTGCTCCTTCGATGAGGGCGGCTCCGCCGTTGGCCCAGGCCGCATTGCTGTGGACGAGGGAGTTGGTGAGCTTGAGCGTGGAACCACCGGTGACATGGAGGCCGCCGCCGAAGGTGATGCCGGCATCCGTGTTGTTGCGGATGATGCAATTTTTGACTTCGTAGGTGGTGCCTGCGGGGGCATTGATGGCGAAGCCGCCGCCATAGCGGTTGTAGCCGGGGTTGTTGGCCCCGCCGCCGCCGGTGAGGGTGAACCCGATGAGCGAGCCGCCTTTGACGCCCCCGCCTCGGCAGAAGACGGCGCTGGCTTTGCTGGCCGAGCGGATGATGGTCTGCGCGGGGCCCGCGGTGCTGCTGATTTCGACGGCTTTTTCAATCACAAGGCTCTCGGTGTAGTTGCCAGGCAGGACTTTGATGAGATCGCCTTTGTTGGCTACGGTGTGAGCTTTTGTGATGGTGGCGTAGGGTTTGCTGATCGTTCCATTGCCGGTGGTGTCGTTGCCGGTGGTGGCGACCCAGAGCGCGTTGCGGATGGCTTTTTGGACCTCCATCGTCACGACCCTGTCGGAGAAGCGCCCGCCGGAGGTGGCGCGCACGGTGAATGTGTAGTTACCTGCAGTGGTCGGTGTGCCGGAAAGCTTGCCAGTGGTGGCGTTGAGGGTCATCCCGGGAGGCAATGTGCCGATGACTGACCATGTGTAAGCGCCGCTGCCGCCGGTGGCGCTGAAGGTGGTCTCGGGGATGACTTGGCCCTCGGTGCCGGTTGGCAGATCGCTGCTGATGGCGATCTGGATTTTGCGCACGAGGCCGAGGGCATGCTTCGAGCCTGCGGCGGTGCTCAGAATCTGGCCGGGCGATGGCGGCGGATTGCTGTTATCCGGATTGATGCCCCAGTTCACAATCGAGTTGTCGGCTTTCAGCGCGAGCGAGCGGTCGCCCTTTGCAGTGATTTGAACGACATTGGCGAGGCCGATGGGGGGTGTGGCCTGTGCAGACCAATTCGCTCCCCAGGCCACGATGGTGCCGTTGGATTTCAGAGCAACGGAGTGGTAGTCGCCTGCGACGATCTGAACCACATTCGTGAGTCCGGCTGGGACTGTGGCTTGGCCGAAATCGTTGCGACCCCAAGCAACGACGGTGCCGTCATTCTTGAGCGCGAGCGCGTGGCCGCGGCCGGCTGCGAGTGATGTCACGCCCACAAGACCTGCTGGGACATTGGCTTGGCCGAAATCATTGCCACCCCAAGCGACGACCTGACCGCCGCTGATGACGGCGTAGGAGGTATTGAAGCCAGCAGCGACGGATTTTGCGCGGCGGAGTGTGGTTGGGACGACCGTTTGGTTGGCGGTGTTCCAGCCCCAGGCGACGACGGAGCCATTTGCGGTGAGAGCGAGGTAGTGGTTATTGCCTGCGGCGATCTGGACGACATTGCCGAGTGTCGCAGGCACATTGCGCTGGGCGGCCCAGTTTGTGCCCCAGACGCTCACTGTGCCATTGGCGAGGAGCGCGGCGGAGCTGGAATCTCCTGCGACGATTTGCACGGCTTTGGCTGGGAATGCCGGAACGGTGGTTTCGCCATTCGGGTTCGCTCCCCAAGCGATGACATCGCCTTCATCGGTCGGACGCGGCAATGGCAGTTCATCGGCTTCGTAGATTTGAATAGTCCGGTTGCCTGCGACATTTTCCAGAATGCTCCGGAGTCCGCTTGGCCAATAGACGGTGACCTTTGCGGCTTGGGTTTTGTCGGCAAGACCGAAGGTGAGGCTGCTCTCGGTGACGGCGCCGGTTTCCGGCCCGAGGTATTGAGCGACCTTGGTGTTGGCTGTGGTGGAGGCTGGACGATCGTATTCGCAGATGTAGCCCACAGGCCATGTGAAATGGCCCGGCAAGTCGTTCCATGTGCCATCGGAGTAAATGTGGAGATGGTTTTCGGAGTTTGGCCCGAAGTATTCGTTTGGCTCACTGACTGACCATTTATTCAAGGTCACGGCCGTGCCATCGATCCACTTCCAATCTCCACTCTTCACCTCATCCGTAGCGCCGCCCCAGTAGGTATTGGTCGTGCCACGCGTTGCGATGAGGGCTTTGACATCGTTCCACTCCTGCTCGGTAGCCATGGTCACGAGGTGGCCGCCGCGTTTTTCGGCGTCCAACTTGGCTTGTTGCCAGGTGAAGGAACCGATGACGATTTCATAGCGGCTTCCCGTGGCAGCTTGGGCAGGGCGGGCGGCGGTAGCGTTGTTCAGCTCCACTTCCACGCGGGCACCCGTGCCTTGAGCGGGCGAGACGGCGCCGATGAGTTCGACTTTGAGCCAGTTGCCGGATCGCAGGTTCGAGTCGTTGCGGTAAACCTTATAGGTTCTGTTCGAACTCCAGAGGTTCGCGATGTAGTCGAGGTCGCCATCCGCATCGAGGTCGGCGGCGTAGCCTGCGCTGCCCATGTTGCCGGAGCCGGAGATTTTGGCATCAATGCCCCACGCAGTGGTCGAGTCGAAGAATGCCTTGGCGGGATCGAGTGTGCCGTTGCCGACCGACTTGAGATAGGTTGCCCCACTTTCCCACATGCGGGGATAGACATCGCTGAATACATGCAACGAGCTCCATACGGCATCCTGGTCGCCATCGAGGTCGGCATCAAACACAGTAGCGCCGTGGTGGTAGAAGCGGCCATGGAGGATTGGCGAATCCTGCTGCGCGTAGGTGCCGGTGCCATCGTTGATGTAGATGCGCGGAATCGAGCCAGACCACGGCCAGTCGCTGGAGCCGTTCAGGAGGTCGAGGTCGCCGTCGTTGTCGATATCGAGCGAGGTGAAGGCACTCATCTCGGAGGACGCGGTGATGCCGGAGTTCAGCTTCTCGGTGAAGCCGGCGAGCGTTTTGGCGCCTGTCGGGTTTGCGTAGTCGGCGGTGGCGTTGCCGGTATTCAGGTAGAGCGAGGCGCGCTGCGGGCGGTGCGTGTCGTTTGGCCATGCGCCGTTGGTTTGCACGACGACGAGGTCTTGTTTGCCATCGCCATTCGCATCGGTCACGCTGAACTTGGCATTTCTCCATGTCGTCTTGACGAGGTAGGACTTGCCGCTGAAGAGCGGTGAGGCGGTTTGGGAGACATTTGCCTGGTTGAAGACCGCAACAACACCGCCGCCAGTGGTGGCATTGATGTTAAAGAGGAGGTCGAGGTCGCCATCGCCGTCGACATCCGCGTAAGAGATGTCGCGGTAATTTGCGAGGTCGCCCGTGAGCAGACTGGTGAGAGCCTGACGCGTGAACACACCTTGGCCATTGTTGAGGAAAAGCGTGGCCTCGCTGCGCTGGAGATTGACGCTGAGGATGTCGGAGACACCGTCATTGTTGAAATCCGCCACAAGAGCTGGAGCGACGCCATTCAGCCCGGCATTGGCCGTGATGTCGCGGAAGTCGAAGGCGCCGACGCCGCGCATGAGCACGACATTGCTGGCCGAGTTTGTAGCCAGCAGATCTTCGCGGCCATCGTTGTCAAAGTCCTCAACGGCGATGATGTAATGCTCGGGCAGCGACAGGTTGGCAGCGTTTGTGACATCCGTGAAGAGCTTGCCGCTTGCAGAGGCATCGCCCGGTTTGCCTTGGATCGTGAGGGCGAGCGTTTTGTTTGCCGTCAAGCCTTTGGAATCGGTCACTCTGAAGGTAAGCGTCGAATTGGCAGAGGCGGTCGGGGTTCCATAAATGCAACCGGTTTCGGACAAGTTCATGCCTGCAGGCAGCGTGCCGGAGGTGATGGCCCAATCATACGGCTGCGTGCCGCCCAGCGCGCCGAGCTGCACGGAGTATTCTTCGCCCACCCACCCTGTGTAGAGGGAATCTGTGGCAATGACCAATGTGGCGGGATTGAAGAATACCACGCTCATGGCTCGGGTGGCATTGGCTCCAAGAGTATCCTGCACGCGCACGGTGAAGTTTGCCGTGAGGGCTGTGGTCGAATTGGCTGTGAGAACGCCGGTCGGAGTCAGGTTGACCGAGGGCGGCCTGGTGCCGAGGATTGACCAAGTGTAGTTGCCATTGCCGCCCAAAGCGCGAAGCCCTGTGGTGTAAGTGCTATTGATGCTCAGCGGGCCGAAATTTGGACCAGATACGATGCTGATCGCATCGGAGGCGCTGATGTTGATATTGAATGTGCGGGTGATAGACTGGTTTCCGCCGTCCCTGACGCGAATAACCGTCGTGAAATTACCCGCAACCGATGGCATTCCGCTCAGAACGCCGCTCGTGGCATTCATGGTCAGGCCGGCTGGTGGCGTGGTGGCGTTCCAAGTGTAGGACGGTCTGCCACCTTCGACGCCGAATCTATACTCGAAGTATTGGAAGCGCTTACCTTGAATCGGCGAGATTCCCACGATGCCCATGCCGTAAGGATCGATGACCAGATTAAAGGTGCGTTCCACCGTGCCGTTTGCGGCATCGCGCAATGTCAGGGTGAAGTTGGAAGTGCCGGCGACCGACGGCTTGCCGCTGATCAGGCCAGTGGTGGAGTTCAGGCTCAGACCGAGAGGAAGGTTATTACCCGTCTTGACGACATAGGTGTAGGGGGATCTGCCGCCAGTGGCAGCAACGGTCAGTGCATAATCCAATGACACTCGACCACCTTGAAGTTTCTCTGGAGTGACCCATGCCAGCGCAGTCTCTTGGGTGATGCTAACCGTGACATTCTTGGTGACCGTCTGGTTTCTTCCATCCCGCACAATAACAGGCAGCGTGTAGTTGCCCGGAGCAGCACTAAGGTTTCCAGAGACTATGCCGGTTGTGCGGTTGATCGTGAGGCCTAGAGTGTTATTCGCCGACCATGTGTAATTCGCAGTCCCGTTGAGGGCAATGTATGGCGTTGGGGTGATCGTGCTATAGCGCTGACCGCTAATGACATCACTTCCATTAATGGTCATGCCGTAAGGGGCAATGGTCAGAGCAAATGGGCGGCTTGCCGTGTTTTTGGTTGGGGCATCCGAATCGCTGGCGGTGATGGTGAAATTCGCCGTGCCGCTACCCGAGGGCGTGCCACTGATGACGCCGGTCGAGTTGTTCAACGCAAGGCCGGATGGCAATGTGCCGTTTGTAAGCGCATAGGTGTAGCCTGGCCTTCCGCCGCCGACCGTGAGGTTCGTGGTATAGGCGAAGGCCACTTGACCAGGAGGCAGCGGACTGGTTGTCGACCAAACCAGCGCAGGCACTGGCTGGATTATTACAGGAACCGTCTTCGTGACGCTTTGGTTGACCGGCGTGCGGCTATCCGTAACGGTGATATTTGCCGTGTAGTTGCCCGCAACGGCTGTTGGTGTGCCAGAGACTACGCCCGATGTAGCATTAATGGTGAGACCAGTTATGCTGTTCATCGACCACCGGTATGGGGCCGTGCCGTTTGCAGCGATATACGGCACCGGAGTGATTGGCACAAACTTCTGACCCGTTATTGAATCTGGGCCGGTAATGCTCATCGGATAAGGCAACACCCGCAGAGTGAAGGTGCGGTTAGCCGTATTTTTGGGAACGGCAGAGTCGCTGGCGTTGAATGTGAAGGTGTAGTTGCCTGCGGCGGTAGGTATCCAATTCAAAACAAATGTGCCAGTAGAGGCTCCAGATGTTGAATTAATTGTCATACCAGCAGGCAATGCGCCACCTACTAAGCCATAAGGAGGCCGCCCTCCGCTAACAGTAAGGTTAGTGCTGTAGGTCGAGCCCACTTGTGCATCCGACAGAGTCGGAGGTGTGAGCCATAAGAGAGTAATCGGCTGGACTATTACAGTCACATTCGCGCTAACGGTCTGGTTGCGTCCATCGCGAACACTCACGACCATCGTGTAATTTCCGGGAGCGGCAGTGAGGTTGCCTGACACAACGCCAGTTATAGGGTTGATATTTAGGCCAGCACCTAACCAAGCAATTGCCGTAGTTATGGGGGTGGTATTTGGCTTAATCCATGTCGGAATCGACCATGTGTAATTGCCGATGCCGCCAAGAGGAGTAAAGGTCGTAGGCGTGATGGCGCTGTATTGGTTACCAACAATGGTATTGGTGCCATTGATGCTTAAGCCGTATGGCGAAATCGGAAGTGTGAATTCGCGCTCGGAGGTGCCTTGAGGATTTCCCGAATCGCGGGCGATGACGGTGAAGGTATTCGCGGGAGAAATCTTGCGGATTCGGTTTGTCCAACTATCTCCAATATAAATATTACCACTTCCATCCACTGCAACCCCTCCTGGGTTATTGAATCTTGCCTCCGTTCCCACTCCATCGGCAAAACCTGCAATCCCCGAACCCGCCAAAGTGGTTACCACTCCCGCCTGAGTCACTTTGCGGATTCGATTGTTACTGCCGTCAGCAATATAGATATTCCCCGTTCCATCCACTGCTATTCCACAAGGAATGTTGAAGCTTGCCGCAGTCCCCAAACCATCAGCAAATGCGGCATTTCCGGAACCTGCCAAGGTTGTCACTACACCTGCTGGCGTAATTTTACGAACTCGATGATTTCCCTGATCCGCAACATATACATTACCGCTGCCATCCACTGCAACACCATTAGGATTCATGAAAGTTGCGGCCGTGCCTGTTCCGTCTGTATAACCTGCAACCCCAGACCCAGCAAATGTTGTTACGGCGCCTTCAGGCGTAATTTTACGAATTCGATGATTTCCTTGATCCGCAACATAAACATTACCAATGCCATCAACTGCAACATCAAGCGGAGTCACAAAACTCGCCGCAGCTCCCGTTCCATCAGCATAATTGGCAACTCCAGAGCCAGCGAAGGTAGTTACCAAACCATTAGGTGCTATCTTACGAATACGACGATTTTCAGGATCTGCAACATACACATTACCAGTAGCATCAACTGCTATTCCAATTGGATTATTGAAACTCGCCGCAGTCCCTGTTCCATCAGCATATCCTGCAATCCCAGATCCAGCCAGAGTCGTTACAGCGCCAGACGGCGCGATCTTGCGAATTAAATGGTTAAATTGATCAGCAACATATACATTACCTAAAGCATCAACCGCAACACTATTGGGCCCACTGAAGCTAGCTGCAGAACCTATTCCATTACCTGATCCCCCATTTCCCGACCCTGCAAATGTCGTTACGATAGCAGAAGTTGCATTCCCTCCAACACTCGCACTCGTTGGCGTGCCGCTAATGATGCCAGTCGAATTATTCAGCACAAGCCCTGTCGGCAAAACGCTGCCATTTTTCAGGACATAGTTATATGTCGGTTTGCCGCCGGTGACGGTGAGGTTTGTGGTGTAAGGTGAGGCGACTTTTCCGGCGGGCAGTGGCGGTTGGGTGACCCATGTCAGACCATTCTCACGAATCTGGACGGTGACATTTTTGGTGGCTGTCTGGTTCCGGACATCGGTCAAGCGGACAACCAGGGTGTAGTTGCCTGGGGCGGCCGTGAGGTTACCCGAGAGAACGCCGCTGGTGGCGTTGATCGAGAGACCGGTCGTGCTGTTTGACGACCAGGTGTAGGTGGCGTTGCCACCAACCGCAGTGAAGGTCGCTGGCGTGATGGCTTTGTATTGGTCGCCGACAATTGAGTCCGTGCCATTGATGCTCATGCCATAGGCTTCGATGACGATCGGGATGGTCTGCACAGTCGAGTTGGCGAGCGTAGCGTTTGCTGTGGTGTTGTCGAAATTATCCCGAACGGTCAATGAGACATTGAAGTTGCCAGACGCATTTACGGTGCCGCTGATCGTGCGCGTGGTGGCATTGAAGCTCAGCCCACCGGGCAGTGTGGTGGCATTAACGGAGTAGCTGTAGTTGCCTGACCCACCGCTGGCAGTCGAGAGATTGGCCGAGTAGGCGAATGCGACCTTGCCGCTCGGTGGCGCTGGATTGATCGTCCAGACGAGAGCATCCATCGGATCGATGGTGAGGGCGAATGTGCGGTCGGCTGTGGCGACGGGAGATCCCGAGTCGCGGGCTGTGATTGTGAAGTTCGATGTGCCTGCTGTCGTCGGCCTGCCGCTAATGACGCCGGTGGTGGAGTTGAGCGAAAGTCCGGATGGGAGCACGCTGCCATTGGCCAAGACAAAAGTGTAAGGCGGCTTTCCTCCCGTGACGCTCAGGTTTTGAGTGTAGAAGAAAGAGACTTTGCCGTTCGACAAGCTTTCAGGAGTTTGCCAGTCGAGTTGGGCCGGCAGGATGGTGATGGCAAAGTTTTTCGAAGCGGTCTGGGATTTGTTGTCGGTGACCGTGATGTTCGCCGTGTAGTTGCCTGGGGCAGCGGTGAGATTGCCCGAGACAATGCCGGTGGTGGAGTTGATCGAAATCCATGCTGGACCGCTGACAGACCACCTGTAAGGAGCTGCGCCGCCTGTCGCATCGAAATCCGCAGGTGTCAGCGCAGAGTGCTGCAAACCGCTTCCACTATCGGGGCCTGTCACCGACATGCCGTAAGGCGCGATCTTGAGCGTGAATGTTTCTTCCTTCGTAATGACAGGCGTTCCGGTGTCACTCGCCACGATGATGAATGTGTAGTTACCAGCCATGGTGGGCAAACCGCTGAGGCGGCCTGTGCTGGCATTGAGCGAGAGACCAAGAGGCAGTGTGCTGCCATTTTTTGTTGCGAATGTGTATGGCGACTTGCCGCCACTCACAGAGAGATTTTCGCTGTAGGCGTCCTGAACTTTTCCATCGGGCAAACTGGGCTGGGTGACCCAAGTGAGCGGCACACGATCTTCAACTCTTACGACAACAAGCTTTGAAGCAGTTTGAGATTTGTTGTCGGTGACCGTGATGTTTGCTGTGAAGTTGCCGGGTGCAGCGGTGAGATTGCCTGAAACGATACCGCTGGTGGCGTTAATCGAGAGCGTGGTTGGCAAGCCGGTTGCAGACCATCTGTAAGGAGCCGTGCCGCCCGTTGCGCTGTAAGTCTCCGGGGCGATCACGCTGTATTGCTTGCCTGAAATGAGCGCACTTCCACTCACAGTCATGTCGTATGGCGCGATGCGGAGCGTGAAGGTTTTGAACTCCGAGACCACCGGATTGCCGCTGTCGCTGGCATTGATGGTGAAGGTGTAGTTGCCCTCCGAAGTGGCACTCGCCGTTCCGGCGAGGCGACCGGTCGTGGCGTTTAATGTGATGCCGCCTGGAAGCGTGCCGGATTGAAGGATGTATTTGTAAGGAGCCCAACCACCGCTCACGGTCAGATTCTGCGAATAGGCATCAAGTTCCTTGCCGTCTGGCAAAGCCTCAGGGGTGACCCATACGACTGGATCGCGTGGAGTAATTGTCACGGTGAAGTTCGCCGTGGCATTGCGTGAGTTGGCATCTGTTACTTTCACTACAACCGTGGTGTTACCTGGCGCTGCGGTGAGGTTGCCGGAGATGATACCGGTGCTGGAGTTGATCGAGAGCGTCGCAGGCAGTGTGGGCGCGGTGCTCCAAGTGAATGGCGCAGTGCCTCCAGTGACCCCAAAATCCGCTGGCGTGAGCGCAGTGTATTGCTTGCCAGTTGCGCTCGCAGGACCGGTGATTTCCATCCCGTATTGCGCGACCTTAAGCGTGAATGTGCGCTCGGCAGTCATCACGGGATTACCCGTGTCGCTTGCCACAATTGTGAAGGTGTAGTCGTTTGCGACAGTCGGCTTGCCACTGAGAAGCCCCGTTGTCGCATTCAGCGTGATGCCAGAGGGCAATGCGCTTCCTGTTTTCAATGCGAAAGTGTAAGGCGACTTGCCGCCCTCGACTTCGAGAATCTGCGAGTAGTTTTCGAGTTCCTTGCCGTCTGGAAGCTCCTCTGGAGTGACCCACAGCACAGGGTCGCGCTGTGTAATCGCGACGGTGAAATTCGCGGTGGCGTTGCGCGAGTTAGCATCTGTTACTTTCACTACAACCGTGGTGTTACCTGGCGCTGCGGTGAGGTTGCCGGAGATGATGCCGGTGCTGGAGTTGATCGAGAGCGTCGCAGGCAGTGTGGGCGCGGTGCTCCAAGTGAATGGCGCAGTGCCTCCAGTGACTTCAAAATCGACCGGTGTGAGCGCGGTGTATTGTTGCCCGCTTGCAATCGCCGAACCGGTGATCGCCATTCCGTAGGGATTGACCTTGAGCGTGAAGGTGCGCTCAGCAGTCATCACGGGATTGCCCGTATCGCTTGCCACGATTGTGAATGTGTAGTCGTTCGCGACAGTCGGCTTGCCACTGAGAAGCCCCGTTGTCGCATTCAGCGTGAGACCGCTTGGCAATGCGCTGCCTGTTTTCAGAGCAAATGTGTATGACGGCTTGCCGCCCTCGACTTCGAGATTCTGCGAATAGGCTTCGAGATCCTTGCCGTCTGGCAAAGCTTCAGGAGTGACCCACAGCACAGGGTCGCGCTGTGTAATCGCGACGGTGAAATTCGCGGTGGCGTTGCGCGAGTTAGCATCAGAGACCTTGATGGCCACGATGTAGTTTCCGGGCACGGCAGTGAGGTTGCCTGAGACAAGGCCCGTGGTCGTATTAATCGTCAACCCAGTTGGTAGTGAGGGAGTCGCAGACCATGTGAATGGCGACGTGCCTCCAGTGACTTCAAAATCCACCGGCGTGAGCGCGGTGTATTGCTGTCCGCTTGCAGTCGGCGAGCCAGTGATAACCATTCCGTAGGGTTTGACTTCGAGAGTGAATGTGCGCTCGGATTGGTTGACGGGGATGGAAGAATCCCTCGCGATAATTGTAAATGTGTAGGTGTCATCAGCAGTCGGCTTGCCGCTAAGGACGCCGGTGGAGTTATTCAACGAAATGCCGGGAGGCAATGTGCTGCCAGTTTTGACGGAGAAAGTATAGGGCGCCTTGGCTCCCTCGACTTCGAGAGTTTGCGAGTAGTTGTCGAGTTCCTTGCCGTCGGGCAAGGTGGCAGGGGTGACCCAAGAAACGGTGAGCGGCAGAATCCGCACGGCCACGGTTTTATTCGCGGTCTGGTTTTGTCCATCGGTGAGCCTGATCAGCATCGTGTAGTTTCCGGGGGCGGAAGCGCCGACGCCGGTCGTCAGGTTGCCGGACACAATGCCGCTTGCGGAGTTAATCGTGAGGGCGGTGGCATTGCCGCTCCAAGTGGCATTCCATGTGTATGACGACTGACCGCCGACGGGAGTAAATGTTGTTGGCGAGATGGCGGCGTATTGATTCCCGCTGATGGAATCAGGCCCGCTGATGCTCATGCCGTATTCTGCAATGCTAATATTGAAGGTGCGCTCGGATGAGAAAACGGGATTTCCCGAGTCGCTGGCATTGATCGTGAAAGTGAAGTTGCCGGGGGTTGTCGGCTTGCCGGTGAGGGCGCCGGTGGAGTTGTTGAGGACGAGACCTGCAGGAAGAATGCTGCCGGCCTTGAGCGCGAATTTGTAGGCTGGCTGGCCGCCACTCACCGTCAGGTTTTCGCTGTAGGCATCCATGACTTTTCCAGGGGGCAACTCGGAAAGCGTCACCCACTGGAGCGGAGGGCGAGGCTGGATCGTGATGGTGAGATTCGCTGTGGCATTTCGGCTGGCGGAGTCCCTCACATTGACTGTGACAGTGGTGTTTCCCGGCGCGGCGGTGAGATTGCCTGAAATGATGCCGGTGGTGGCGTTAATCGAAAGCGAAGCTGGCAGGGGCGTCGTTGCAAGTGTGGTCCAAGTGAATGGCGCCACACCACCGGTGACATCGAAATCCGCAGGCGTCAGCGAGGTGTATTGCTGACCAGAGACTGTTGCTGGACCGCTCACCGTCATGTATGGAGCGATGGTGATGGGTATGGTCTGGGTCACCGTGTTTTTTGGAGTCGCACTATCGGTGACGGTGAAATTCACAGAAAAGTTTCCTGCTGCGGTTGGCGTGCCACTGATGCGGCGCGTGGTGGCGTTGAATGTGAGTCCGGCAGGAAGAGGTGTCGTAGCGTTGCGCGTGTAGGTGTAGGGAGCCCATCCGCCCGTCGCCGCCGAGAGATTGGCTGAGTAGGAGAAACCGACCTGACCAGCCGGCGGGAGCGGATCAATATTCCAGCTCAATGGCGTGCCGGGATTCACCGTGAAAACACAGGTGGCATTTGCGGTCATGCTTTTGTTGTCGGTGACAGTGACCGTGAAATTCGAAGTGCCTGCAGTGCCATTCAGGCTGCCGGTGATGAGACCGGTGGTCGCATTGATTGAAAGTCCAGGAGGTAGATTGGAAGCAGTAAACCGATAAGGCTCCGAGCCGCTGATTGCGCTGTATTGAAGCGGAGCGATAGAGGTGTATTGAGTGCCATTTGCAATTGCCGGGCCGCTGATCGCTAAAGCATAGGGGATGATTTCCAATGCAAAATTCCGAGTGATGACCGACCCGAGAGCGTCAGTGGAATTGATGGTGAAAGCATAATTGCCATTTGCAATCGGCCTTCCCGAAATAACGCCGGTGGCAGTGTTCAGCGTGAGGTTGCCAGGAAGCACGCTGCCGGTCTGGAGACGAAAATTATATGGCGGCGTTTTGCCTCCAGTAACGGCGATGTTCAGCGTGCAATTCGGCCCCGTAGCCTGGCCAGACCCTGGACCGTATTGAACAGGCAAATTGGCTGGCGTGATCCAATCGAACGGCTTTGCAACGGTGAGGGTGAAGTTGGCCGTGGTAGTCGCATTGCTGCCTGTGGTGAGCTTGATGGGGATGATGTAATCTCTAAAATTGGCCGGTGCGATGATTGAGGAGGAATCGGGAGTGCCTGACAAAATACCGCTGCTGGAATTGAGCGAGAGCCCCGATGGAAGCGCTGCCGTGGTGCTCCATGTGTAGGGTTTCTTTCCTGTGATAACTTGAAATTGTTTCGTGTAAGAGACACCAGGCGCCGCAGAGCCATTGCCCGGCGGGTAAATCACAGGCTTTTCAACGAGCGCAACGGCAAGAACAAAATTTACATCGACTGATTTTCCCAAAGCATCTGCGATACGGAACGAAACCACTCTTGCCACCTGCGTAGCCGTTGGCGTTCCTGAAATGACGCCATTGGAAGCGAGGTTTAAACCTGTTGGCATTACTCCATCAATCTGCGTCCAATTATATGGAGCCTGTCCCCCCGTTGCGTCCAAAACGATATTTTCTATGGTTTGATTCACAGCGAGCGTGCCGAGATCGATTTGCTTTCTGGGAGAGGAACTCCAGTTCACATCCACTGGCAACTGAGCCAAAACCGATGGAGCAAAAAATAAAAAACCGAGAGTAAAAACTACGAGGGAACGAAGGGAGCAAGGGGTTTTAAACATATAAAGAATGCTGTTGGTAGCCGCCTAATTAAAGGAAGCAGACATTTAGATGAAAATTTCCTATTCGAGTCAATGAAAAATTTGACCAAAGTGAAATAATTTTGAGCACCGAACGGGCGCAGCGCGATTGGAGGGAAACTAACCACAGATTTCCAAGATGGGCATGGAAGTTCCCATCAAGCTGGGATTGGCAGAAAAACGACTCGGCGCTCACAGAGACGCCGCTACAATTGAAACAGCTCGCTAGAATGCAAAAGCAAGCTGCTTTTGGTCTAAGAACGGCGTTGAAGCCTGCAGTGGTAGAAATCGGGACGGGATTTCTTGCTCCCGTCCCGATTAGATTTTATGAACTAACCAAGCAAGCGGAGCAGGACCTGATGACCTTGGTTGGCTTGCGCAAGCATGGCTGTGCCAGCTTCATGGCGAATACTCTGGCTGGCCAATTTGGTGCTTTCGCTGGCAACATCCACATCTTGAATGCGCCCATCAGCAAGTTGCAAATTTGTTTTGTTCTCACCGAGGGTTGAGAGGGCAAATTTGAGTTGAGATTGCTGGGCGCCATTGTGAGCGCGCAAGAGCGCTAACATGTCGATTGCATTTTTCGCAAGATCCAAAGAATTCTTGATGTTGGCAGTGGTATCAAATTTCATTTGCACATCAGCAGGGGAATGGTCAGGAGTTCCTCCAACCGTGTAGCTAACAGCAGACAAATCAGATTGATTGATATCAACTGCCTGTTTTCCATCTTCCGAACTTACAACAGAAAGCGAAGATGTGAACGAGACATTAACAATTCCTCCAAGTGGAAGCTTCGGTGCAGAGTTGAAGATTTTCTGGTCATTAAACTCTTCATCAAGCATGCCATAAAGTTGCCCTTGAAGGCCTTCTAGCTCTGTTTGATAGAGATCAATGTCATCCGGGCTCTTCGTTACATCCATCGCCAAGGAGGCCAACTCCGACATGCGATTGAGCAACTTGTCCGCCACCGCTAGGGCTCCGTCCTGCGTTTGCAGGAAGGAGATGGCGTTGTTGAC
>JBIKUM010000186.1:0-6337 GCA_044347585.1 Terrimicrobiaceae bacterium | reverse complement strand
TCGGGGCAGGATTTGGAGCGGACGGTGTTTCGGTGGAGGACATGAAATCCTAACTGAAGAGTGGCGTGTGTGACGGTCTGATCAGCCTACGAGGTGGGCGACTCCGGCGTGACCGGGTAGAGGGATTGGTGAATCGCGAAGCGGGGCGTGCTGACGCCGAAGGAATGAAGTGAGACCAATTCCGCATGTATGCTCCCACCAGGGCGGACCGGGATCAGTTTTTTGGCGGGAAGTAGGATGGTGCCTGAGGATCCGCTTTTTCGCTGTGGGTGGCTTTTTTCTCAGCCTGCGCCTCTTTTTTTTCCATCTTCTCGGCGTAACCGGGAACGGTCTCCGATGCGGGATGGCGCTCGCATCCGGACTGGATGGCGACGAGGGCGAAAGCAACAAGGAGTGTAGTGGCTAGGGATTTCATGGTTCGATAATTTCGAGTGTCGCTGTCATGTTGCGCTTGTCGGCGGAGGCGTTGAGGAGTGTGCGCAGGGCACGGATCGTGTGGCCGCTCTTGCCGATGATTTTCGGAATGTCGGATGCCTTGGCTGCGACGAGAAAGCTCACTGTCGAGGGCGTCTCTGTCTTTTTAATAATGACATCCTCGGGAAATTCCACCAGCGATCCGATGACGTAGCGCAGGAACTCCTCCATGGCGGGGCTGATTAGGCCGCGATTTTTTTGCGGGCCTTGTTGACGATGCTGCCAACAGTCTGGCTTGGGCGGGCGCCGCACTGGATCCAATGCTCGGCGCGGTCCAGCTTGATGTTGAAATTTTCACCCTCTTGCTTTGGGTCGTATTTACCAATGATTTCGATAAATTTGCCATCACGCGGGCTGCGTTGGTCGGCAACGACGATGCTGTAATACGGGTGGTTTTTACCGCCTTCGCGGCGGAGTCGGATTGCTACTGCCATAGTTTGTATGTGTTGTTGAAAATTTTTGGTGGTGGTCGGGCTGCTTATCGGAGGCTCAGAAGGGTAGTCCGGCACCGGCACGGCCCATGAGTTTTTTCATGGCGCCCATATTTTTCATCATCTTACGCATCTGGTTGAAACGCAGGATTAAGTTATTGACCTCGCTGACGGAAACTCCGCTGCCCCGGGCGATCCGCTGGCGGCGGCGTGCGTTCAGAATATCCGGACGCGTGCGCTCCTGCGGAGTCATCGAGAGGATAATCGCCTCGACCCGTTTCAGTTGGTTTTCATCAACCGAGGAATCTTTGATCTTATCCATTCTGGGGATCATGCCAAGGATATTTTCGAGGGGGCCCATGCGTTTGAGCATTTTGAATTGCTGGAGGAAATCGGAGAGGTCGAACGAGGCGGTGCGGAGTTTCTGCTCCATGCGGCGGGCGTCGTCCTCGGAGATGGCCTCAGCAGCTTTTTCGACAAGGCTGACAACATCGCCCATGCCGAGGATACGGCCTGCGAGGCGGTCGGGGTGGAAGACTTCAAACTGCTCCAGTTTTTCGCCCACGCCGGCGAACTTGATGGGTTGGCCAGTGACCGAGCGGAGCGAAAGGGCGGCACCGCCACGGGCATCGCCGTCGAGCTTGGTGAGAATGATGCCAGTGAGGCCGAGGGCGGCGTGGAAGCGCTCGGCGACGCTTACCGCCTGCTGGCCGGTGGCTGCGTCGCAGACAATGAGAATTTCCTGAGGCTGGAGAAAATCACGGAGCTGCTTGAGTTCCTCGATGGGGGGCTCGTCGAGTTCTTGGCGTCCGGCGGTGTCGAAGATCTGCACATTGCCGCCTGTCGCAGCGCACCAGTCCAGCGCCTGTTTGGCGACCTTGAGCACATCGGTCTCGCCTTTTTCGGGGCGGAAAACAGGGACATCGATTTGCCCGCCGAGGACGGCGAGTTGGTCGATGGCGGCTGGGCGGTGGAGATCGCACGCGATGAGGAGGGGCGAGCGGCCTTGGGATTTCAACAGGCGGGCCAGCTTGGCGGACGAGGTGGTTTTTCCAGCGCCGTTGAGACCGACGATGAGAATGCGGGCGGGCTTGTCAAGATTGAGTTCGGCGGCATTGCCACCGAGCAGGGCGCAGAGTTCCTCGTGGAAGATTTTAACGATCTGCTGGCCAGGGGTCACGCTCCGGAGAACGGCTTCGCCGAGGGCCTTCTCTTTGACCTTGGCTATAAAATCCTTCGCAACCTGGAAGTGGACATCCGCATCAAGCAGCGCGAGCCGAACCTCGCGGAGGGCGTCGGAGACATTCGATTCGCTAATCTTGCCCTGACCGCGGAGGTTTTTGAAAACATCCTGAAGTTTATCCGAGAGTCTGCCGAACATGGAGCGGGGCGCGAAGGGGGCTCAGGCGTTGCCGTGGCGGTTACGCCACTTGAGGCGGTAGGCGCCCATGTTGTCCACGATGCGGTCGCGGATTTTGAAAACCAGTTTGCGGGCGTGATTGGCGCGGCGGCGGTCGATGAGGCCGACTTCGACGAGGTTGTTCATGGCGTCGAGGGCGTCGTTCGCCGCCTTCAGCGCCCGCTTGAGGTAGGCGATGGTCATGCCGATCTCGGAGGTATCGTGACCACAGAGACCCGCTGCCAGCTTGGCTCCACAGATCGCAGACCGTGTGGCAAAGCGGACGGCCTCGGGGTGCTCGCGGAGGTCTTCGCGCGCATCGAGGAGGCGGTTGATCCAGCGGTGCAGGCGGAGGGTGTCCTCGTAAACGGCGGAGTGGGTGAACTCCTCGAATTCGTCGTCGTATTCCTGTTCCTCTTCGTCAGTGAGGTATTCCACCGCTTCGCTCAGGAAGTTCTCAAATTGTTCCTGCGCCTGTTCGGCTTCTTCGAAGATGCTCCAACCCATTTCTTCGGCAACGATTTCATCGCAGTCCGGGTGATCCATGTATTTCTCAAGGAGCTGAAAATATTTTTCCGTATTCTGATCCTGCTGCTGGAGGAAGCGTTCCCACTTGTATTCGTCCCACGCCTCCTCGTTCGGAAATTGGTTGTCTTCGGACATCACTAAACGGCTAAAGCAAGACGGGGGTCTGGGCAACGGATTTTTCGACCTGCAGGCGGAGTTGACCACAGGCTGCGGCGATGTCGTGCCCCTTCTCGCGGCGGAGGGTGGCCTCGGTTCCGGCTTGTTGGAGAATTTTAAGAAAGGCCTCTTGGCGTGACTCGTCCGGGCGCTCCCATTCCAAGCCCTCGACGGTGTTGTAAGGAATGAGGTTCACCTTGGCATTGACGCGGCGGGCTTGGCGGGCGAGCAGGCGGGCCTGCTCGGGGGAGTCGTTGATGTCACGGATGAGGATGAACTCGAAAGTGAGGCGTTGTTTTTTCAGGCGCACATAATCCTCGCAAGCGGCGAGGAGTTCCTCGACGGGGTATTTTTTGTTCACCGGCATGATGCGACCGCGAACATCATCCGTAGCCCCATGGAACGAAATGGCGAGGCGCACTTGGAGTGGCTGCTCGCCGAGATCGCGGATGCGCGGCACGAGGCCAGAGGTGGAAACCGTCATGTGGCGGGCGCCGACGCCAACGCCCCAAGGCGCGTTAAGAATGCCGATGGCGCGGAGGAGATTGTCGTAATTTGCCATCGGCTCGCCCATGCCCATGAAGACGATATTGTTAATCTTCTCGCCACTCTCGGCTTCGACTTGGAGAAATTGATCCACGATCTCGCCGGCAGTGAGGTTTCGTTTCCAACCCTCAAGCCCGCTGGCGCAGAATTTGCAGCCATAGGCACAGCCGACTTGGCTGGAAATGCAGATCGTGCGGCGGTCCGAAGCCTCGCCGTAAAGCGCCGGGGATGCCGGGATGAGGACGCTCTCGATGAGTTGTCCATCGGCAAGGCGGAAAAGAAATTTCCGAGTCGTATCCCGCGCACCGGTTTCGCGGATTTTCACCAACCGGGCGGCGGGAAACTCTGCCTCCAGCCTCTCGCGGAGGGCAGCGGGAAGGTTCGACATCTCCCGCCAATCACGAACGCGGCGCTGGTAAATCCACTCCAGCACTTGGGCGGCGCGATAGGCTGGCTGGCCCCATTCAGCCAGGCGCTCCTCCCAGTCGGTTTTTGTCAACGAAAGAGCTTCCATGTCACTCCCGGCGCGACCAGCGGTCACGATCCGCGAAGAGGATGCACTCGCCATCGATCGGCAGCGGCGTGAAGACGGGCAACGAAAAGCCCTGAACATTCGGCGGGCGGGTGATCATGAAAACCCAGTCGGTGTAGGGGCCTTTGTAGATATCGCTGAAGAGCGGACGGTTTCCAGTGATGGGCGTGAGGTAGAGTCCGGAGAGTGGCGCGCCCAGCACACGAAAATCGCTGATGCGATTGAAGTCCTTGATGGTCTTCGGCAGAAGGAGGGATTTGCGCTGGGCATACCATGCGGTCGCCCAGGGCATGTCGGTTGCGATGGCTTCATCCTTGCCATACCATTCACCCAGAACGGCGATGAACGGCGGCACATAGGGCGGCCACTGGATGGCCATGTCTTTTCCCGCAAAGAGCGTAGCCAGCATCGGCAAGGCACAAAGAAAAACGACAGCGCCCAGAAAAACACTGCGCATCGCTGGAATCCCGATTTCAAGCCGGTTCCAAAGCACGATCAGGAATGCCAGTCCGTAGAAGACAAAAAGCGGGATGAACAAAACATGGAATTGGTTTGAGGAAACAACCCCCTCGACGCCGCAGAGGCCCATTCCAACAAAGGCGCCAAGCCACATTAGAACCACGCACAAGCGGAAGGCGGAGGTCGCCGGGGATTTGAATCGGTGGAGAAGCGAGATAAAAAACGCCACCGCCACGATGTTCATTCCGAGAAATGGAAAGATTTTATCCGACTGGGCAAAGACGGCATTTTTAAGCCGGTTGAAGGGATGGATTCCCGAAAGCGGTGGAGGCTCGTGCAGCGAGCGCAGGTAGACGGTCTCGGCGGTGTTGACGGGAGCAACGAGTTCGTAGCCCGCAAGGCCGAGGGGATTCCCGCAGACGGCGTAGTTCCGGACAGCCCAGGGAAGTGTGAGAAGCAAGAGCGCGGCGAGGGCCACCAAGCCTGCAATGCCGCGTGGATGGAAATAGAAAAGGGTGAAGACCAGCCAGCCGAGGAAAATCCAGAGTGTCGCCCCGTGAGCCAGAACCATGAGCCCGAAAACCGCGCCGGCGGCGAAGAGGAACATAAGCGATGGCACAAACTCGTCGCGTTTTTCCATGGCCTTCAAGGTGAGCCAAGCGGCGCCGGAAAGGAGGAGGAGCAGGAGCATTTGAGACAGTCCGGACAAGGAAAACTGCCACATCAGATCGCTGAGGATAATAATGGCGGAGCCGAGAAGAGCGATCAGTTTGTCAAAGAGACGGCAGGCCACATGATACCAAATCCAGACGGAGAGGAAAAAAAGTAGGATGGCAGTGCCGGCGATCACCCTGTCGCCGACATAGACCAAGTCGGTCGGCGTGAGCTTCCAAGAGGACTCGACCATTTTGAGCGGGATGGAATTGATAAGCGGATTGAGCGGGGACTGGAAAAAATCTGGGAACTCGTCCTTGGGGACTTTTTTTCCTGCCGTCTCGAGCTGCCAAATCGCAAGCGGGCGAATGTATTGCGTGGAAAATCCATTTCCCATGGCGAGTTGGCGGGCGATTTGGGCCTGATCCATCGCCGTGGCGCTTGAGAGTCCGCGGAACTGAACGAAAAGATAGAGAAGGGTGAGAGTTAAAATGAGGGCGCCGAACATCGCCACCCGAATGACCGGAACGAGTCCACCTTGGTCGAGGGAGTGGACCACATCCTGCAGGCTTTTTCCTGATTGTGCCATTTTACAAGTGTAACGAGCGTTTGAAGAGGTTCAGTTCCTTGAGGCGACGGTGCAATGTGCGGCGGCTGATGCCGAGTTTCTTGGCGGCTTCGCTGCGGTTTTGACGGCAATCCTCGAGCGCGCGGAGGATAAGCGAGGTCTCGGTGTCGCGCAAATTCAATCCGCCGGAAGTGCTGGATGGCAGACCTTGATCGGGGGCGGGGATTTTTTGCGAGCGAAGGGTCGCTGGCATATCGCGCAGTGTGATTTGCTGGCCGGAGGCCATGACGACGCCGTGCTCCACCGCCGTCCGCAATTCGCGGACATTCCCCGGCCAATCGTATTCCAGCACCTTTTCCATGGCCTCTGGCGAAAGTTCGCGATGAGGTTTCCCGTTTTCGAGTGCGGTTTCCCGCAAAAAGGCATCCACCAAAAGAGGAATGTCCACCTTGCGGTCGCGGAGAGGCGGCATGGTGATAGGAACCACATGCAGGCGGAAGAAAAGGTCGTCGCGGAATTTGCCCTCGGCGACAAGTTTGGAGAGGTCCTTGTTGGTTGCGGCGATGAGGCGCACAGCGGCCGTACGCGTT
>JBIKUM010000492.1:0-6344 GCA_044347585.1 Terrimicrobiaceae bacterium | reverse complement strand
ACACGTCCGTAGCCGTCGGAATAACCACCGGTGGCAAAGCTTGACCACACTCCAACTGGATGTTCGCAGGTGTGGTCGTGAACACCGGACCCGTCACGTCGCGCACCACCACAAACTGGATTTGTGGTGCAGACACGTTTCCGCAAGCATCCGTAGCTACCCACGAGCGGCGGATCCGCATGGTGATTTGACCCGTTACACCGTTTTGACCAGGTGTGTTGTAAATCAAATCCGTGTAGCTGTACGTCACCGTGCCGCAGTTGTCAGCCAGGTTCGTCGGTGCTCCCGTCAGGGCCAGATCGTAGGCGTTGTCGGTGCACGTGATGATTGCTTGTGCCGGAACCGTGAATGTCGGCGCCGTATTGTCCTCGACCGAGATGGTTTGGGTCACCGTGAGCGAATAGTCCGCGTTATCGGTGATGGTCCAGGTGCGGGTGATGGTGTACTCGTTTGCACATGCGCCCGGGGTAACAGCATCTGTGTAGACCACTGAAAGCGACTCGTCGCAGTTGTCCGTAACGACCGGAGGCCGGATGTCCGATGCACCGAGGTCACAGGTCGTCGTGTAGGTCGCCTGATTCGAAACCAACGTCGGCGGCTCGTAATCAAAAAGGCACGCTTCAGAACAATCCGCTTCTGAAGGAGCCTGATAGCAGGAGCCATCGTCCGACAAGAAATCGCCGAGGAAATTGCATGCCGACGGGTCGGTGCAACCGCAATTTTCGTTTCCAAATTCTACTGACACGTAGATTGCATTCTCTCCGGCTTGGCCATTCGGGAAAATCTGCACAAACAGAGACCCGAACAGGGTGCCCGGCGTGGTGAATTGACCGATGAGCACCTTGTTGTCAGCCCCTGCAACGCCGTAGTTGCTGGCTTGACCTGCTGCGATGTACCAGCCACTTCCCACCGGATCGGTGATGGAAATGTTATCGCCCGATTCGAAGCTTTGGGCCCACGCAGGAAGCTGACCATTCAAGCTCGGGAAGGCGATAGCAGACATCGGGGTGTTGTCACCGATGGTCACATACGAATCGAATGCCAGCGCCGGGAACAACCCGACCAACGCCGGGCTCGGTGCCAACACATTGCCTGCAGGGTGCTGGTAGAACTGCGAAGAAGATCCGATGACGATGGGGTTGCTGGCATCGCCCAGCAATGCGCTAACCACGTCGCCTGGGTTTGCTGTCTCCACATACATCCGGTAGGTCGTCGTACCCGCGATGCCGTTCACTGCAAACTCCTCAAGGGAAATCGAGTAACCGGGATGCGACGAAATCGGATCCTCACAGCTGCAGTAGTCACAGAAGTTCGGCGAGGGCGAAACCACACCTGCCGTGTAGTTGCAGGCCGTGGGGTCACCGCAACCTTGGATGTTGTCGCAAATCAAATCGCCGTTTACATCCAAGCAATTGCCCTCGCAATCGAAACCTGCGGCTGGATACGTGCACGTTCCGTTGTCTTCGACAGCATTCACTGCAAAGTTGCAGGCATCCGCATCCGTACATCCGAGGCAAATCGCCGGGAATGTGCAGGTACCGTTGTCGTCCGTTGCGTCAGCATCGTATTCGCACGCGGCGGGGTTTGTGCAACCCGCAACCTCGTCTTCGTTGCACACCCCATCGCCATCGGTGTCGTTCAAGCACACCCCATCGCAATCCACGTTCGTTGCTCCGTAGAGCTCAAGCGGATAGGTACATGCAGACGGATCATCAAATGCCGCTTCCGGATTGTACGAGCAAGCAAGTGGATCCAAACATCCACAACCTGCGTTGCCGAAGCTCAGGGTCAGGTACTGTGCGTTTGCCTGAACACCGTTCGGGAACACCTGGACAAACAGCTGACCGGTGATTTCCCCATCCGTAGTCAACTGGGCGACAAGTACCTTGTTGTCCGAACCTGCGACACCGTTCGTCGCTGAAATGAGGGCAAACCACGAGCCACCGAAGAAGCTGTTGATTTCGAGGTCATTTCCAGCATTGAACTGAGAAATCCAGTTGTCGCTCGTAGCCTGAACGAACGTGATTCCGCTTTCCCCGGCAGCGGCGTTTGGCTGCTGGGAAATACCGATGGTCAACCAGCTATCGTACTGCAAGTTCGGGAAGAATCCGTAGAACAACGGATTGATGTTCTCCGGGCTCGTGCTCGATGTTCCGAGCATCGGCTCCTGGTAGAACGACGTGGTGCTCCGCAGGTAGGCTGGCGTGGTCGCATCGCCCGTGACAGCAGACACAAAGTCCGTAGGGCCGGGAGTGGTCACGTACACGCGGTACGTCCGGGTGCCCGGTATGCCATTCTCAGCAACTTGCTCCAGCGAAAGTCCAAATCCACCCGCTCCACCTGAAGCGTTTCCGCACGAGCAGAAGTCACAGGAACCGTCGTTGTAGGTGGCAGTGGGCTCGTAGTTGCAGGCACCAGCGACCGTACAACCGATGACCTCGTTCACCGTGATGGTTTGGATGTGCGTTGCAGAATTGCCACACTGGTCCGTCGCTACGTAGGTGCGGGTAATGGTCGTTACACCGGCTCCCACAACACTCACATCGCTGTTCGTGATGGAAACCGTACCGCAGTTGTCCGTAGCCGTCGCGCTCGGAGCGGGGAGCGATCCCACTGTGACCGTAACGTCTGCGGGGGCGCTGGTGAACGTAGGTGCGGTATTGTCCGCAACCGTAATCACTTGGGTTGCCGTCGAGGTGTTGCCGCAGTCGTCCAAAGCCGTAAACGTCCGAGTCCGGGTGTAGGTGCCGGGGCATGAGCCGGGGGCATTCGATGCAGAAACCGTCACTGTTGCAGAGCCCGAGCAATCCGTAGCCGTAGCCATCGGTTCATTCAGAACATCTCCACACTGGGCAGTGTAGTTCGCTGGGACATACGAGAATACTGGTCCCTGGTTGTCCGTGAAGGTGATGGTTTGGTTCGCGCTCGACGAATTACCACACAAGTCTGTTGCAGTCCACGTCCGCTGAACCTGACCTGCCGCAAGGCACGTCGTAGGGTTGTCGATGGTGTACTGCGCAGTAGTCCCTTCTGCGTATGCGGAGTTTGTTCCCGAGTAGATAATGGTGATACTGTTCGACGTCGTCGACATAGTCACCGTCGATGTGGGCGCAATGCCGTTGGTGACCAAATTCACACCTGACACATCGATTCCTGTGAGGTTCGTGATGTAGACGCGTCCATAGTCGTACACGTAGCCAGATCCACCGGTGGGGGTAGTAGAACCTTGGAATCTGAGGTTAATGATGCCATCCGTGGTCACGTCCACCGTGATTGCACCGCGGTGAGACACCGGGTTACTCAACAGGTTCGCGGTCGTCAATTCGAATCCGGCCCCGATGGGCGCATTCAAGCGCTGGAGCACATAGGGCTGACCAAATGGACCAGCCACGTTCTTGCCCATTTCGACTCGGAAATTTGCCGTGGAGCCCGTGAGGTTGACTGCAGGTTCTGAAACTGGCGTATCTACATATGAGATAGCGATTTCTCCGGCAGCCGTGCAGTTGTCCGTGGCTGAAGGACCTGAACCTCCGCCGGTTGTCAAATCTGTTCCACAGGCCACGGTAATCGGGCCCGGGACCGTCAGTGCAGGACCGGTGTTGTCCAGCAAGGTGACCACCTGGGTTGCCGTAGTGGAATTGCCCCAAATGTCCGTCGCGGTGAACGTCCGGGTCACGGTGCGTCCGCCTGCCGTGCACGCCGCGCTCGGCTCAGAATTCGAAACTGTGACCGTGGCGTCCGGGAAGCAACCAGCGTCCACCGCCGTAGCCATGGTCGTCGGAACCGTGCCGTTGCACGGAATCGTCACAGCGGCAGGAACCGACGTGAAGACCGGCGGCGTAGAATCCAACCCTTCGCCTGCGTGGCCGAAGGGCAAGGTGACCGTGTAGTTCGACTGCACCCCTCCAGGGAAAATCTGAACGTAGAGCTGACCGCTCAACACACCACGCGTGGTGAACTGGCCGACGAGGACGCGCTTGTCCGCACCGGCAACCCCGTTCGTGTTGGCCACGGTAGTGAACCATCCATCTCCGTAGTAGCTGTCGAGTTCCACATCGCCACCCGCATTGAATTGCGTCACCCAATCCGTAGATGCAACCGCCGTAGGCGCTGCTTCACCGGCGGCGCCGTTCGGAGCCTGATCTACCCCGATGGTCACCCAGCTGTCGTAGCCCAATTCCGGAATGAATGTCAAGAACGCTGGCAGCACATCTGTTGGGAACGGGTTTGCAAACCCGGGAACCTGGTAGAAAGGCTGGGTAGAGCTGATAAAGGTGGGGTTTGCACCGTTGCCCGTCACAGCGGACAGGAAGTCCGTGGTGTTCGGGGTCTTCACGTACATGCGGTATTTCGTGCCCTGAGGTGTCGAACCGAGGTTCTCAATCTCCACGCTATACCCGTTCACCGTTTCGCCGAGGTAACAGCAGTAGGTGCAGCTTCCGTTCTCCTCCGTTGCTGAAGCAGAATAGTTGCATGCCCCTGCATCCGTGCAACCAGCAAGTTCATCTGCGTTGCAGACGCCGTCGTTGTCAGCGTCGTTGTCAATGACCGTTCCCGTTCCGTTCGTCGCACCACTGCATGTTTCGCAGCCGATCGGGAACACACAGGCAACACCAGGATCCGTTGCAGCGGAATTGTAGTTGCACGCCGTAGCGTTCTGACAACCGGCGATTTCGTTCGCATTGCACACGCCATCGTTGTCCGCGTCGTTGTCCACCACCGTACCGGTACCGTTCGTGGCACCGCTGCAGGTTTCGCAACCGGTCGGGAACACACACGTCACCGTCTGGAGCGTAGAACCTGCGTCGAAGTTGCACGCTGCTGGATTCGTGCAACCACAAATTTCCGGGGTAATCACATACTGATGCGTGAAAGCACCGCTGCCGTCGCCCGGAACCACGCGAACGTTCAGTGACGCACTGATGTTGCCGGCCGTCGTGATTTGGGCGAGCATCACCTTGTTGTCTGCTCCGGCCAAACCGTTTGCGAAACCAGCCGGAATGTACCAGCCGCCGCCTCCTGGGGCATTCGAAGCATTGATGTTCAGCGCTCCGCCGGCGTTAAACGAAGCACTCCAAGCCGAGGAGTTCGACAGGAGCACATCGCTTTCACCCGCTACGGCTTCCGAAGTCAACCCGATGGAGACATAGCTGTCGTACTCGAGCGCCGGGAACCAAGCGAACAATGCAGGGTTAATCTGATTGACGGTCAGCCCACCGAACTGATTCTGGTAAATCGGTGCGGTCGAGGTGATCGACACCGTACCAGGTCCTGAGGTACCGTCGGCTAAGACGGACGACACGTAGTCGTTCGCAGCGGCCGTTTGAAGGTAGACGCGGTAGGTCTTTCTCCCCGCAAGCGCAGAGAGCGACGAGGGCAATCCCGTGGCGGGGAAGGAGGCGTGCTCCTCGACCACCAGCTGGTAGCCCGGACGACCGGCCGGCCCTGCACCGTAGCCCCAACAGGCAGTTTGGGCAGCCAATTTGCCCGAAACACCTGCAAATCCTGCAAGTGCAGCGAGCAGTAAGTAGAATTTCGTCTGCATTATTCCTAGGTTAAGCGTCCGAAAAGTACGAAATATCGAGCGTACTTCCAAGAACATCGTGAGGAAAGTTCGTTTCATCGACAAATCCTTGTTGTTCTTGCGAGAGAGTGGAGTCATAGCGGTGGGTCCAAGTGGGTCGGCGGGTTTGACGTAAATTTGGCCCAAAAGGTTACTTCCCCCATGTTTGATCAACTGCAAGAGAAATTCTCCCGCGCGTTCCAAGTCCTCCGCGGGCACGGCAGCATCACCGAGGTCAATGTGGGGGATACGCTCAAGGAAGTGCGCAAGGCCCTGCTTGACGCCGATGTGGACTTCAAGACGGCAAAGGAATTCACCGCCCGTGTAAAGGAAAAGGCACTGGGCCGCGAGGTGCTTACCTCGCTGAAGCCCGGCCAGTTGCTCGTTAAGATTACCCACGAGGAACTGACGGCCCTCATGGGCGAAGCGGCAGCGGAACTGCAGCTCTCCGCTCGACCTACGGTCATCCTGATGGCAGGTCTGCAAGGTGCCGGTAAGACCACCCACGCCGCGAAACTCGCGCGCCACATCCAAGAGAAGCACAAGCGCAACGTGCTGCTGGTGGCATGCGACGTGCACCGTCCGGCGGCAGTCGACCAGCTGAAGGTCGTGGGCGAAGCCGCTGGCGCAGATGTCTATGCTGAGCCCGGCGTGACCGACGCCGTGGGGATTGCCACGCGCGGGGTGGCGCATGCGAAGGCGAACGGGTTCGGTGCGGTGATTGTCGATACGGCCGGCCGGTTAGCCATCGATGCAGCGATGATGGACGAAATCGCCGCTG